>CALVME010000001.1 GCA_944342055.1 uncultured Clostridia bacterium
CAGGAAAATGCCGCTTCTAATCGTGTTGCCCAGAAATGTGGCGGAAAAATTGTCAGCGAGAGCACATATAAGAAAAAGGGAACAGATATAATAATGAAAGATTATAAATACGAAATTGTATTATAAAGTATTTCATACAAAAAGGGGAACAAGATATCATTTTTCTAAAGAATTTCTTGTACACTAATTTTTAGGGGGGAGATGCACCTGTATCAAGTAGTGAAGGCAAGAAAACTGACGACAGTCAACAGTAAGTATGGTGCAACTTGCGAGGGACAGGATTTTTCATTCCTTGCAATTGATGTAATTATTTTAGAGTAAAAAACAACAATCCGAACCAATGATTATACCAAAGGTTCGGATTGTTTTTACTTGGTGGAGATAGCGTGACTCGAACACGTTACCTGTACGTTGCGAACGTACCGCTCTACCAGATGAGCTATATCCCCGCTTTTTTCTTTATTATATCCTCTTCCGAATAAAAATGCAAGCGTTTTCGATCACTTTTTTGTGCTTCGCCACAAAATAAGAGAGGTTTTGCAACCTCTCTCTATTTCAGAACACGATCGGTTTTATTTTTTATCTGTCCAAGATTCGAAACTTACACTTGATACTTTTACGATAAACCCCTTTTATCTGTATCCACATCGATCTCTGATAACTTTATTGTCCGCCTCGTACTCCTAATTGTTGCCATTGTTTATTCTTCGGGCTTTTTCTTACCTTTCATTCTATCGGAACTTCTTTCTGATATGGTTCCTGTTTCGTCTTCCCGTCAAAACAATCTGCTTTTTGTTTTCCGCCCTTTCGTTTTTTCTCCTCGATAAAAACTACTTTGAGAATTTCCTTAGACCATTGGTCTGTCCTCCCCGTTTTTTGCGGCTTGTTTTGTGCTTACCTACGGAACTTATTTTACCTCCGTCAACCGTTCCTTTGGAGGGAATTACGCAGTCATGTCCTCCTTATCCTCCTTTGATCTTACTCTGAAACTCTGAGGTTGGTTCTTACACTTGCGCGGAACTTATTTTACCTCCGTCAGCCGTTCCGTTGGAGGGAGCTACGCAAACATGTCCTCCTTCCTCCTTGGATTTCATTTCTTCATCTCCGGGGTGTTGGTACCTACTCTTGCGTGGAACTTATTTTACCTCCGTCAGCCGTTCCGTTGGAGGGGCTTACGCAATCATGTCCTCCTTGTACCTCCTTTCAGAGTTTTGAAACCTGGTTTCATTTTTTGTGAGTTCAGTTCCTTTTTGTACCTTCATTATAGCACCTTTCTTTCAAATGTCAATACTTTTTTTCAAAAACTTTTATTATTTATTTTTGAAAACCCTATTGCATTTTCTCTCAAAGTGTGCTACACTGAAGGAGTGGGAGGAAAATCTCATTTTTACGTTTCCGTACGGAATACAGCAATTCTCTTTTTTGTGTTATGCTTTATTTATACCTCCGAAGGGGACAGCGGCAAGCAGCCGCTGTCCCTTTTTGCATATTTTTTCCGCATTTTCTCATACTTTCCGTATGAAAACTTCTCTGCAGGAAAACATCAGCGCAATCAAGCGGAAGCTGAGCGCCGAAGACATCCTCGTTCACTCGTTCACGGCAGGCAACGGCGTCGCCTGCGCGATCGTCTACGCCGACGGCATCGTCGACAAGGAACTGCTCGGCAGGCTCGTCGTCGAACCGCTCGCCGCGCACAAGAAAGACAGTTCGGCAAAGGAAATGCTCAAGGCGATCACGTACCCCGAGCTCAAGAAGGAAACGGAACTGAATGCGATTTGCGCCGCCGTTTTGGACGGCAACCCCGCCCTACTTTTGGGGGGGGCAGATTTTGCCGCGATCGTCGGCACCAAAAAGCCGCCCGCGCGCGCCCTTTCGGAGCCGCAGACCGAACTCGTCGTCAAAGGCCCGAGGGCGGGATTTATCGAAGACATCAAAACCAACATGGGGCAGCTCCGCTTGCGCTTCAAGACGGAAAATTTGCAATTTGAGCTTTTTAAGATCGGGAGGCAATCGAAAACCAACGTCGCCGTGTGCTACCTTCAAGGCATTGCGTCCGAAGAGATCGTAAAGGAAATCAAGGCAAAATTAGAGGCCGTCGAGATCGACGCCCTGCCCGATTCTTCCTATCTTTCGCATTTTCTCTGTCCCGGGCGGCCGTCCGTCTTCAAGCAAATCGGCACCACCGAAAAGCCGGACGTGCTCGCCGCCAAAATGGCGGAAGGGCGGATCGGGATCCTCGTGGACGGTTCTCCCGTCGCGCTCACCCTCCCCTATCTCCTCGTCGAAGAGTTTCAATCTCCCGAAGATTACTTCGTAAATCCCTACCGCGCGACCTTCACGCGGCTCCTCCGAATCGGCGTAATGCTTCTATCCATCTATCTGCCTGCGCTCTACGTCGCCGCGCAGCTGTTCAAATTGCAGCTCATCCCGCTCGGCCTTCTGTTTACCATCGCGAGCAGCATCCAAGGGCTCCCGCTCTCCCCCAGTCTCGAAGTATTGCTCACCCTGCTCGTTTTGGAGATACTCAACGAAGCGAGCATTCGCATGCCCAAATACGTCGGGCTCGCGCTGTCCGTCGTGGGTGCGCTCGTGCTCGGCGAGACGGCGGTCAAAGCGGGCGTTATCTCCACGCCCACCGTCATCCTCATTGCATTCAGCGGCATCGGACTTTACACCGTACCCGACCTCGTGCAGACGACTTCGCTTCTCCGCCTCTGTCTGCTCGTCATAGCGGGGAGCGTCGGCACTTACGGCATCGTCCTCTTCTCCGCGTTCCTGCTCGTCTACCTCGTCGGAAAGGAGCGCTACGGCGCGCCTCTGCTTGCACCGTTCGCCCCGATCGTCGCAAACGACCTCAAAGATTCCCTCGTAAAATTCCCGCTCGCGAGCCTGACGCGTCGACCCGCCGTATTCAAGAGCAAAAACAAGACGCGTCTCAAAGGAGCCTGACATGGAACTCAACACAAGACAACTTTGCCTCATCGCCGGGGGCGTCTTCCCCCTGACCAAACTCATCTTGCTGCCCTCCGCGCTGTCCGCCTATGCGGGGCGCGACCTGTGGGCCCCCGCCCTCGCCCTGTTCGCCGCGCAGGCGATCGTCATCTGGGCGGTGCTCTTCCTCTCCTCCAAGACGGACATGACCTTCTACGAACTCACAAAGAGGACGATCGGAACGGTCGGAGCACGCACTTTGTTCGGGCTGTACGCGCTTTATTTTCTTCTCTCGTCGCTTCTGCCCGTTCTGGAGCAAAATCTGCTCCTTCGAAGCGCCTTCTACGACACCGTACCCTCTCTTTTGATTTCGGGGACGTTCTATGTGCTCGCGCTCTACTTCTGCGCAAAGCCCCTTCGATGCCTGGGGCGGTGCGCAGACGTCGCCGTGCCGCTCTCGCTGTTCGCGCTCGTCGCCCTCATCGGTCTGTCTCTCTCTTCGGCGGACTTCGGCGCGCTCTCGCCCGCCCTGCAAAGTTCCCCGCGGGCGCTGTTGACGGCGGGGAGCCACGCTCTGCCTCGCTTTGCGGAGTGCGCTTATCCCCTCTTCTTCCTCGGACGCTTCCGCTATGAAAAGGGGCTGGCGCTCAAAGTGACGCTCTCTTACCTCGCAGGAGCGGCGCTGACGCTGTTTTTCCTGTGCGATTTTTTCGCCGTCTACTCCGTCCTCTCCCCCCGCCAGTCGAGCGCGATTTCCAAAATCGGCAGATATTTTTCGGGCATTGACACCATCGGCAGAATCGACCTGCTCTTTGTATATTTGCTCTCCTTCGGCATGCTCTTTGCGATCCTCCTGTCCGTCCGCCTCTCGACGGAGTGTCTGCGCATCGCCTGCGGAGCAAAGGACAACGCGCCGCCCTTCTACCTCGGCGTCAACCTCGCCCTGCTCGCCCTCAACGCCGTCTTTTATTACGCCATTCCCGAGGCGGAAGCGCTGTTGAGCCGCTACCTCTTTCCGCTCTTCCTGCTCTTTGCCTATCTTCTGCCCCCGCTTGCGTGGGCGCTCAGGAGGCGGCATGCGTAAGTTTTCCTTTCGACGTCTGACGAGTTTGGGACTGATGCTCCTTTTGGGCGTGTTTGCCTTTTTCTTTCTTACGAATGACTTCGGGCTCATCGACATTCAAAAGACGGCGATTGTCGTCGGCGTCGGCGTCGATCGCAACGACGAGGGATTCCGCATCACTGCCCAGCTCACCGTGCCGCTCAAATCCGATCAGGGACAGCAGATCAGCGCGGTCGAGGTCTCGGGCGACGGGGCGACGGTGGGCGATGCGCTCACCGCCATCAGCGCCACGACGGGGTGGTATCCCAGACTCACCTTCTGCGAGCTCATTGTGCTCGGCGAACAGCTCGTACAAAACGACGTCTATGCCGCGCTCGAATATTTTCTGCGCAACGAAAACGTCTCGGACAATGCACTCGTTGCCGTCTGCGAGGGGGACGCCGAACGATTTCTCTCCGAACGCACCCCGACCAACGACATCAACACGCTTGCGACGAAAAAGGTGCTCTCCCAGGAAGCCAAACTTGCGGGGATCACCGCACCCGTCTCCCTGAGGGAATTTTCCGCCGATTACTTCGGCGAAGCCTCGAGCGGCTACCTGCCCTTCATACGCACCCTCGAACAGGCGAGCGAATCGCAGCCGCCGCAAAGTCAGGGCGGACAGGGCGGAGAGGATGGCTCGCAGAGCAAATCCCTCTTCGACGCCTCCGCCACCGCGCTCTTCTATCAGGGCAAGCAGGTGGGTCGCATGCGATCGGAGGAGACGCAGGTCTTCTGCATGCTCACAAACAAGATCCGCATGGCGTCCTATCCGACGGAGTGTTCGGGCATCTCCTATACGCTCGGCCTTCGCCGCGTCAAACCCTCCATGCAGGTGAAAAAGGAAAACGACAGATTCCGCTTCACTGTCTCGCTGGAGGCGTACGCGATCATGCTCGACAGCAACGTATCGCAGACGATCCGCGAGATCGCCTCCTCCGAAAAGGTGGACGCCGACATTCTCTCCGCCGCGGAACAATCGCTCACCGATCGCATCCGCGCGCTCATCGCGCTCTCGCGGGAGACGAAATGCGATTTCTTCGGCGTGCGGGAATCGATCGCAAAAAAATATCCCCGAGAAGCGGAACTCCTCGGAGACGATTTCTTACAAGACGTGCTCTTTTCCGTGCGCGTTGAGATCAAAAATTTGTTCTGAATCACTCCAGCTCGTCCAGCGTGAGCGCAAAGCTCGGGATGAACTCGCTCATAAAATACCGAAGCGCGGGAAGTTCCTGCGCTTTTGCTTCCAGCTCGCGGGCAATCGTCGCCGCCGCCTTGGAAAATTCCTTGTTGCCCGCCCGAAGTTCCTCCAAACATTTGATATAAGCGGAAAGCTTGTCCGCGCACTTCATGATGCGATACTCCGCCGTATCGGCATCCGGCAGGATGCTCTTCGACATCTCCGCGCGCAGCGGCTCGGGAAGCATGTCGAGCAACTTTCCGCACGCCTCCGCCTCGATCTCGTGATAGGAATCGCGGATCTTTTCGTTGCGGTACTTGATGGGCGTGGGAAGATCTCCCGTCATTACCTCGCTGCTCTCGTGATAGAGCGCATAGAGCACCGCCTTCTCTACGTCCACCTTCCCTTCGCAACGCTCGTTGGTGATGAGCGCGAGGGCGTGGGCAAGCATGGCGACCTGCGCCGAGTGCTCCATAATGTTCTCGTCGCGCACGGAGCGCATCAGGCTCCAGCGCCGAATGAATTTCATGCGGTCCAGAAAAGC
>CALVME010000002.1 GCA_944342055.1 uncultured Clostridia bacterium
CACTATCTGAAACCGCAGGCATTTCTCTTTGTGATCGTCTTTGTCGGCAACGTCTGCGCCGTGGCGCTTTCGCTCCTCGGACCGTATCTGTGCGGCCTGGCGATCGGCGAGATCCGCGCGGACGGCACCACGGATTTTCAGAAGATCTGGTTTTACTGCGGATTGCTCGCGATCGTCTATCTCGTGTCCGAGATCGTCAACTATCTGACGACCATCGGCATGGCGTACATCGCCCGCCGCATGACGAACCGTATGCGCAACGATCTGTTCGCGCACCTGTCAAAACTGCCCGTCGGTTACTTCGATACCCGCCAGGCGGGAGACATCATCTCGGTTTTGTCTTACGACGTCGACACGGTGGGCATCTCGCTCGCCAACGACATCATCATGGTGCTCAAGAGCGTCGTGCTGATCGTGGGATCGCTCGTCATGATGCTCGTCATTGCCGCGCCGCTCGTGCTCATCTTTGCCGTGACGATTCCCGTCTCCATGGTCATGACGCGGTTCATCACGAAGAAAGTGCAGCCGCTCTTCCGCAAGCGATCGGCGAAGCTCGGCGAACTCAACGGTTTCATTGAGGAACTTCTCTCGGGGCAGAAGACGACCAAGGCATACAACCGCGAGGAGGAAGTCATCGAACGCTTCGAAGAGAAAAACAAGGCGGCGGTGGACGCCTATACGACGGCGGAATATTACGGCACCATTTCCGGGCCTTCCGTCGGCTTCGTCAACAACATTTCGCTCACCCTCGTCAGCGTGTTCGGCGCGCTCTTGTACGCCATCGCGTGGGGAGGCATCGGCATAGAGCAGATTTCTTCCTTCGTGCTCTATTCGAGAAAATTCTCCGGACCGATCAACGAGATCGCCAACGTCATCGGCGAATTTCAGTCTGCGATCGCCGCGGCGGAGCGCGTCTTCCGCGTGCTCGAAGAGGAAAAGGAACAGGCGGACAGCCCCGACGCGGAGGTGCTCGCGGACGTGCGGGGAAACGTCTCCGTGCGAGATCTTACCTTCGGGTATGCGGCGGGCAAGCCCGTGCTCAGACATTTTTCCCTGGAGGCGAAGAAGGGCGAACTTGTCGCGATCGTCGGGCATACGGGCGCAGGGAAGACGACCGTCATCAACCTTCTCATGCGCTTTTACGACGCGCAGGAAGGGAGCATTGAGATAGACGGCAAGGACATCTACAAGCTCACCCGCTCGTCTCTGCGGCACGCGTTCACGATGGTGTTGCAGGACGCCTGGCTCTTTGCGGGAACGGTGTACGAAAACATCGCTTACGGGAAGGAGAACGCGACGCGGGAAGAGGTGGAAGCGGTGTGCAAAGCGGCGAACATACATTCCTTCATCGAGTGCCTGCCGCAGGGATACGACACCTATCTTTCGGACAACGCGTCGAACATTTCCAAGGGGCAGAAGCAGCTTCTGACGATCGCCCGTGCGATGCTGATGGATTCGCCCATGCTCATTCTGGACGAGGCGACCTCCAACGTGGACACGCGCACCGAGCTCAAGATCCAAGACGCCATGACGAAGCTCATGGAGGGCAGGACTTGCTTTGTCATTGCGCACAGGCTCTCCACCATCAAAAACGCCGATCACATCCTGGTCATGCAGGAGGGAAACGTCGTGGAACAGGGCACGCATGATGAGCTTTTGGAGAAAAACGGAGCGTACGCCTCGCTGTATCACTCTCAGTTCGAGTCGTATTGAGAGGAGCGCAGGGGTCGGCTTTTATGCGGGGCAAAGCCGGAAGAGGGCGCTCTTTGCCGAACAGATGCGCAGCGCCCGACTTTGCGTTCCGCCGCTTGAACGTGCGATTTGTTTTTCGGGTGCGGACGGGCGCCGCGCATATGCCGCTGATTTTTCGGCCGGCATGGCGACGGCTCGCCGCTTTGTGCGCCGCGTCGAATTTGCGCCCGTTCGCCTTTTAGGCGAGCGAAGGCTTGCCCCATTCTACGTTTGCGGGTAGAGGACGGATTGCTTTTTTGTCAAAAATCTGCTATTCTATATGTCGTAAGACAGATCGGGAGGTGTGCTATGGATGTGTCGAAATTTGCCGAAACGATCGCGCGGCTCCGCAAAGAGAAGGGGTTGACGCAAAAACAGCTTGCCGAACAGTTCGGCGTCTCCGATCGCTCGGTATCCAAGTGGGAGAGGGGGGAGACCATGCCCGACGTCTCGCTGCTGCCGGATATCGCCGATTTCTTTGGCGTCAGCGTGGATGACCTGCTTCGGAGCGACGCGGAGATCGAAGCGCCCGATGCCGAGGAGGGTGCGTCGCGCGCAAAACAGGAGAAAAGCGTATTTTCGGCATATCGCCGCCATAAGACGGTTCTGATCGTCGCGGACGCCTTGTTTGCGTCGGCTCTCATCGGCTGGGCGGTCGCGGGGCTATTTACGGACAACGGCTGGAAGGACGTCGCCTTTTCTGCCGTCATTCTCTTTTTTTTCGCCGCGCTCTTCGGCAATTTCGCCCTGCTCGCAAGAAACCTTTGCGAGGCTTCAGATGCTGACGTGCGAAAGAAAAAGGAGCGGTGCGGGTATGTTTTGTTTGCGCATTGCGCCGTCGGCGCGGTCTGTTTTCTCTTCTGCTCGGGGTTGTTTTCATCGGGATACCTGAGTGCGGCGCTCGTTTTGAGCGGACTGCTCCTCTCGTTTTTCTGTTTTCTGCGCAGAGATCGCCCTTTGGTGCGCTGCCTCGTACGCGCCAAGATCGGCGCGCTCGTCCCCGCCGCGGCGATTGCCGTTCTCTGCCTGTTCGTTCCGTTGTATGAAATACGCTTTTCTTTGTCGAGCGCAGAGGCGGAGAGTGTGGGCGTGCAAGCCGTGTACGCCTGCAATTGGCTGGGCTGGAAAGCGTCCGTCCCGTTTTTTTTGTGTTTGCTGACTGCGACCGCCTATACCGCCGCGGCTGTCTGCAGAGACCTTCCTTCCTGGTCGGTGCTTTTATCGTGGTTTGTCGTCGGGCTCTTGTCCGTGCTCGTCTGTCATCTTGCGTGCAACGAACTTGTCGCCGTATATGACGCCGCGGGATTAACGGCGGGCATTGCCGAGACGCAAGTTCTGCCGTTGATCGCATACGGAGGGGGCGCGGCGCTTGCGGTATCTGTCGCTTACGGACTGCTTGCGCGGCGCGGTGCGCGCCGAGGTCGAAGATGACGGTATAAAAAGCTTTCGAAAAACAAAGGTTTCCTTTTCGGGAGGCCTTTTTTCTTTTTGTCACTGCGGCGGAAAGGAGAGGCGCGTACGCTTTATAATGTCTTTGACGGAGCGCGGGTCGGGTGCGCCCGTCTGTCGGGTAAATACATATTCGGAGATCAAAAATGGAGATTGTCATTGAACTCGCCGTCGGCATCTCGGTTGCGGTCGCGACGGCATTTCTCGGACTCGCCGTATGGCGGCTGAAACGGGACGTGGAGCGAAGGGAGGCGCGCGAACAGGAAAAAGAGCGCAAGCAAGAGACGATCGCCATCCTCACGATCGAGGGCGTGCAGTCCGCGATCGCGCTCGGAGAGGCGAATACGCTGGCGCTCAAGCGAGGCGACAGCAACGGCGATTGCGAGTCCGCCATGGAATATGCCCGAGGCGTCAAGCATAAGATCAAAGACTTTCTGACGGAACAGGGCATCAAGAACGTCGACTGAGGTGCGGTATGTGGCAGACTTACGGATTGCCTTGCCTGATCGCGATCGGCATATTTCTTCTGATCGCCGCCGTCTGGTTTTTTGCATGGTACTTTTACTATCGCTGGAAGCTGACGCGCGCGGCGATGGATGAGATCGCGCAGCTTGAGAGCGAAGCGATGGAAAACGGAGATAAAATGGATTCTCTCGTCTCTGCGCTCTATTCCATGCTTCCCGCGCCGCTCAGAAAATTATTCGGGGAGAATGCCGTCGCCGAACTGTCGCAGTCGGTGTTCGACGCGATGAAGCGCTATGCGCTCGAAAGGGCGAAAGCAAAGACGGAGGAGGAGAAGAAAGCGCAGCAAGAGGAGGTTGCGGCGCAGGAACAAGAGAAACAGGAGACAAAATAGGAGCGCGCGAAACAGGGCGGGCGGGAGGGAAGGAGCCGAGAAGGCGCATAAATACTTTCACAGCGCGCATACTGCGAATGCATGGCGAAGAATCTGGAACTGTATGAAAAATTTCGGGCGGTACCCGAAAGCGCAAAGAGGCGCATTGCGGGAGGCAAACTGAGCGGAAAGACGGACATCAATCCGATGTGGCGCATCAAAGCGCTGACGGAAGCGTTCGGCGCCTGCGGCGTGGGGTGGTATTATACGGTTGAGCGCGAGTGGACGGAAGCGGGAGCAGGCGGAGAGGTCGGAGCGTTCTGCGACATCCTGCTCTACGTCAAGACGGAGAACGGCGAGTGGTCGAAGCCCATCTGCGGGACGGGAGGCTCCATGCTCGTGACCACTGAGAAGGGCAAGGCGGTGACCAACGACGAGGCGTTCAAAATGGCGCGCACGGACGCTTTTTCGGTCGCTTGCAAACAGCTCGGCGTCGGGGCGGACGTGTATTGGGACGGCGACGCCACAAAGTATACAAAAGCAGGTATTTCTCCCGCCGTCTGGGAGAACGTCGGATATACGAGGGAAGAAGTGGACGCGTGGTGCGTGAACAAGTTCAAAAAGCACCTCTCTCAACTCGACGAAGGGGAGACGCATCAGCTGCGGCGCGCGCTCCTGGCGGCGGAGCGGCGGCAGAGAGGGGCCACCTGAGAAAAAGAGCGGAAAATGTCCGCTCTTTTTTATGCGCACGGCGACGTGATTTTATCATGATTTTTTATGACATATTGCTTTTAATTTATTGACAAGTTCTCATAAAAAGAATATAATGGCATTTGACCGGTCTGTCAGTCAGACTATTATTTGTGAGGAATACATGAGAAAAAGAACAAAAGCCGCGGTGATCGCGCTCGGTGCGTTGTTAGGATCTTCTTTGTTCGGGTGCGCGCAGGCTCCGACTCCCACGATTCCCGTGGACGGGAGCGAGTCGCATTGCGTGACATATCCTTTGCCGGAAGACGGCAGTACGCCGCTCGATCATTCCGGATTGGAAAATATAGGTTATATGGCGGGCAGGCTCGCCGCATCCGATAACTATCATGTCGAAGCGACGAGCGACGTGTCCGCCAAGATCATCATAGATTATCATCAGGCGGTGGAGACCATCAAGGATTATCGCGACGGCGTCATGGTCTCGACGGACATTTCCAAAAGTTCGCTCGTCAACACGGCGTCGCAGGTCTGCTTCATGGACGGCAACGCCCTGATGCGCCGCCCGAAATCGTCGAGCGCTTCCGATTGGAACGGGAGCGATACCGAATGGAAGACGGAAACGCCGCTCAAATACGATTACGAGTCCTACCTGCCCCTTTACGGATTGTTCGGCACGGAGTTCTCCGTCTACGTCATCAACGAAGAGACGCTTCTGAGCGCCTCGGAGGTGACGGCGCTCGGGGATGGGCTCTATTTGCAGACGTTCTCATTTGATACCGAACTTGCCGCCGTCTATTATCGCGCCCGCATGAAGACGATGGGCGGGCTCGCCGAACTTCCCGACATTCACTCCATCGAGGCGACTTACGTCTTTACCGAAGAGTGGCAGGTCGTTTCGTCCGTCTATACGGAACACTACGGCATCAAGCTCAACGCACTCATCCGGACGGACAACTGCACCGCCGTGACGGAAGCATATTATTCCTACGGCAACGCGGACATGCGCGCCTATGACGAGTTTTTTGCGGATTATCGCGACGCTGAGATCGAACCGCCCGCGCCCGAACCTGACCCGAAGCCCACGGCGAGCGACTATCTGATGAACGCATTCGCGCCCGTTCTGGCGGGGGAGACCGCTTATGACATCCGCCTGACGTTGGGCGAAACGGAATTGCATATGACGCTCGGCGTCAATTTGCCCGAAAAGAAGGGCGTGCTCGCTCTGGACAATCTGCTCCTCGGCTATGCGGACGGCAAGGCGCTCGTTTCCTATCGCGATCTGTACGGCAGCGTGCCTCTCGAAACGCTCAAAGCGCTCCTTCCCGCCGATTTGGGAAGCGGCATTTCGTTCGACGCCTCTCAGCTGATCGAACAGCTCGGTCAGGGACTTCTTTGCGAGGGAGAAAAAGAGTGCTCTCTTTCGACGGAACTTTCTTTCGGGGAACTCGTTCTTCCCATCGTCTTCCGCTTTAGCGCGGGAGAAGAGATCTCACTGCTTTCGGTCGAAGCGGAGCTGCCGCTCGAGGGAGAGGTCGCTCACATCGTCCTGACGCCCGCTTCTTCCGTTCCCTCTCTTCCCGATGAAGCGCCCGCCGACCTGACGGCATACGCCGATCAGATCGTGTCTCTCGTCAAAGCCGATTCGCACACGGTACATATCGGATACGGGAGCGGCGAACTGTCTCTCTCCGCCGACCTCGTCATCAAAGACGGCATCTGCGGAAATTTCGACGTCGTGTATGCCGATTATCGCATGGAAGGTTCTCTTGCCCTGCAGGCGGACATCGTTTATCTCTCCTTGAATCGCTTCAACGGAGAAGACATGCGGCTGAAAGTCAAATGCGGTCTCGATTCTCTGACGACGGCACTCGGACAGACGTTGCCTTTTGCGTCTGAGCAGGACGCGCTCGCGCTCGGGGGCATCCTCAAAGGACTTGTGTCCGTCAATTACGACGAGGCGATCCGCTCGCTCTCCCTGACGGAGGAAGGGATCGCCATGACGCTGTGCGCCGATCCTCTGCTGGAGGCGATCGGACTCAAGGCGGCGATCGGAGACGTCTCGCTGCTCTTAAGCGGCGACGCGCTGGAGGCATCCGTTTCAGGCGTGCGCATTCGCCTGACCGTCGGCGGAACGCCTCAGCTTCCCGAGGGGGATTACGTCTCTTTGGACGCGCTCGCGGAGAACGCCGACGCGCTCGTCTCGCTCGTCGAAAAGAAGAATTATTACATAACGCTCGGCGGCTCGATGCAGTACGAAGGAAGGAGCTATCCGATCAAGGGGCAGGCGAAACTGTATGCCGAGGGCGGCGAATGGCGTTACGTCATCGACGTCTCCGCCGCGAGAAAGCAGGTCGTTCTGGCATATGAGGGAGATATCGTCAAACTCGCTCTGCCCGATCTCAACGTGCAATACGTCGGCAAATTGCAGGAGACAGAGCACCTCTTGTCCGTTCTGTTTGCCAAAATGGACGTCGGTGCCGAGACGGGTGCGGCGATCGATCTTGCGAAACTCGTCTCCAAGCTCACGGTATTTGCAGGCGAAGACACGCTGCTCGGCATCCGCATGAACCTGGACGCGCTCTGCGAAGGGCTGGAATTGAATGCGGAGATCACGCGCGAGGGGCTGACGCTGAAGAGCACGGATGTTTCTCTGGGCGGAGTTCTGTTTGAAGCTCTCTCTCTTTCGCTGACGGACGGAACGGAAAAGTCGGTCAAATATCGCGATTGCGAGAACTGGTTTTACAGCGGCGACGTTTTTGCGGTGCTCTCTTTCGTCGGGAGCGACGCCTATGCGCTGACGGCGGAGGCGGAGGGCATTTCCGCACAAGCGACGATCGCGCGCGACGGGCGCATCGGAGGAAAGCTTTCGGTCAGGGGGCTCGAGCTGAATTTTTACTATGCGGACGAGACGATCTATCTTTCGGCGGGCAACTTGCGCGTGAAGGCGAGCGTCTCGGCGCTCGCGGAGGCGTTGGAGGCGATCGTTCCGAATACAGCCGACAAGGAGATCTCCGCAGATCTGATACAGGGCATACTCGATCTGGATCTGCGCGACATTGAGATCGGTTCGGACGAAGCGGGTCTGACTGCCTATGTGCATACCGCGGCGCTGTTGCGCGCCTTCGGCGCGGAAGTGACGCTTCCCGACGTCGCGCTCGGCATCGATTTTGCCGAGGAGAGGCTGTATGCGGAGATCGCGGGCGTGAAAATTGACGTGCGCACGAGCGGAGAGGAGCCCGAACTGCCTGCGGGAGAATACGCTTCCGTCGATGAGGTGCTGGAAGCCCTTTCCTCCGCGATCGCGATCGAAGCTTCCGCAGACTTCGGTGCGGGCGAAGCGAACGCAGAAGTACGGCTCGAGGGTGAAATCGTCCTGCGCGATCTGCTCGTCAGGGGCGTTCTGACGGTCAAGATCGATCGCAGCATCATATACGGTACGTTTGAAACGGACGGAGAGGAGATCAGAGTTTCTCTCGGCAAGTTCGGCGTATGTCTGACTCTCAAGGAGCTGAGCGAGCTCGCAAAGGATGCGGAGGAGACCTATCGCTCTGTCCTGCATTCGCTTGAACAGATGCCTGACGGCTCTCAAAAGACGGTCGAAAAGATCAATGCGTTCCTCTCTTCGCTCATGGCGCTTGCAGAGTTTGACTTCGGCTCGCTGGACGAACTGAAAGACTTCTCGGGAATCGACGAGGAGGAATTGCTCCACAAGGCGGCGAACTGTCTTTTGAGCGGTTCTGTCGTCGAACGCGGCGGCAAAGTCATTTTGACGACGGGGGCGATCTCTTTCGGAGAGCTGTTCTCTGCGGATAAGCTTATCGTCGCGTTCAGCGGCGCAGAAGCGGGAGACATCCTGTCAAATCCCTATTTTGAAGCGGGAAAAGACGCAGATTACTGGACAAAGGACGAGATCGACACGCTGCTTGCCGGCGTGGCGGGAACGGCTGAACTCGTAAAAAACGAATACTTCACCTTAGGCTTTGCCTTTGAGGTGTACAACGACGGCGCCGACTATGAGGCGTCCGGCGGTTTGAGATTTACGGCAAACGGCGAACTCAGACTCTATACGGGAGAAGATTTCTTCCTCTCCGTCAACCTCGCGCTCGATGCGCAGAACGAAGTGAAAGACGGCGACCTGTATATGCAGCTCATCATCTACGACGGGGATCGCGACGGCGAGAATGACATCTATCTGGCTTGCTCGAAGTACGCTTCCGACGACGCTCGGTATCAGCCGTTGAAACTGCAGATCGGCGTCAATGAGACGAGTGAGCTCATCTCTGCCCTTCTGAGGCTTCTGGACATCGATTTTCCGCTCTTCGACGGGGCGGACGGAGATTTCCTGGCAAGGCTCGACGCGTTCCGGACGGGCGGTCTGAACCTCAGCGGTCTGCTCGATTCTCTGCTCTTCGGCATACTGGAGACGGGCAGCGACGTCAGCGGCACCGTCGGAGAGATCCGTCTCGACGACGTGCTCAACGACTATCTGACTTCGCTTACGCTGGACGATTCGACGGTTACGGTCAAACTCAACAGCGAGAAGATTTTCGGCAGGAACGGCCTTGCGGATTTGGAGGGGTATCTCTCCCTGGATGACGCGAACGCGCTCTCCGCGTTCGGACTGAACAATCTCTATCTCTTCTCCGAAGTGACCGAGCGCGTGAACGCCGCGTTCACGGCGGATTGCGGCGCGTTCGATCGCTCCGTGCCTGCCGATCTCGACAACTATATCGACGCGAACGGCGTCATGAATATGCTTTCCATGCTCGTCTCTTCGGCGACGCACGCCGAAAACGGCGCTTATGCGCTCAACGAACGCTTCCTGGTCGAAGGCACTGCTTCGATGAGCATTCTTAGCTATGATGTGAGCGTAAACATCGGCATGCAGGTCGAATGGCTTGAAGAGGGAGGGATGCTTTTGCACCTGCGCTTCAGGACGGAAGCGAAGAACCTTCTCGGCGTCGTGCTCATCAACGGCGATACGGTGACCGATCTCACCATAAAAGTCCCTGCCGACGGCGAGCCGACCGTAACCATGCGCAGAGAGCAGACGTCTCATTTCGTGAGATATGTGATATGGACGAGCGAAGAGCCGCTCACGCCTTCCGAAGTCATTTATCGGAGCATGCCGCTCGATTCGCTTCTCGACGACATCCTCAATCAGCTCGGATTTGTTCTCAACCTCGGAGATACCATTCTCGATTTGATGAACCAGGATTCGGGAGATTCGGCGGAGAGCTCGGAAGATTACGGCAATTATCTGATCGCCTTTGCAAACGAGCGGGAGAGCTATCGCCTCGTGCTCAACGGCGGCAACCTCACGGGCGGCGTTTTGGGAGATCTGGAACTTGAACTTTGCCATGACGGAAAGGTACTGCGCGGACTCAACGTTTCCACGTCGATCTACAGCATCCTCAAGCTCAACGGTGCCTTCAGTCTGCTCAATCCGGGCGAAGAACATGCCTTCGGAAAGGACGGACTGACAAAAGACGTCTGGGATGAGACGGTGCGCGCGTTCGGGAATCTGTACGATCCCCGAAGCGCGATCGAAGGAAAGGCTTATCTTGTCTCCTTCCTGGTCGACGGAGCGGAAGTAGCGCAGGCGAGATACATTCCGGGTTCCGAGGCGGACCTCGCGCCCGCGACAGAAGGCTTTGAGAAGATCGGTCATACGGCGATCGGTTGGGAGCCTGCTCTCTCCTCGGTGACGGGACACGCTTCGCTTTCGCTTTCGTATGCGCCGAACGAATATACGGTGACGCTCGCGAGCCCGTATGAGGCGGAAGGTTTTGTCTGGCAGAACGGCAGATACGAAAAACAGCTTTCCTATCTCTACGGCACCGCATTGCCTTTGCCCGACGCGAACGTGACGGACGGAAGGCATCGCTTCGACGGCTGGCGCCTCGACGGCGGGAAGGTCTCGGAGATTCGCGATATCGCTTCGGACGTGACGGTAGAGCTGATCGGCGTGGAATACGTCAGCATCGAGCTTGTAAGCCGCTTTGCGCTTCCCGAGTGCGGCGTTTATCGGATCGATCTGGGAGAGACGTTCGTTTTGCCTGAGGTCGCTTGCATTGCGGACGGCAATTATAAGTTCCGCAGCTGGACGATAGACGGCGTCGAGGTCGCTTCCCTCGTGGCGGAACGCGATCTGACCGTCGAGGCGCTCTGGTACGATCCCGTGTTCTTTTCGTTTGCAAGCGAGTTTGCGCTTGACGGATTTGCGCTTTCGGGAGACGTCTGGACGCTTCAAGAGAGCGCGCCTTACGGGGAGACGTTCGTCTTGCCCGATCGCGTCGGTGCGACGTTCGGCACGCATACGTTCGGAGGCTGGTACGTCGGCGGCGAACGTGCGGAAAGCGAATACGTCGCGGAGCGCGACATGCGGTTTGTCGCAGTGTGGAAAAATTCCGTTGCCGTCGTGTATCGCTCGGAGAAGCCGCTTTCAGGTTTCGTCCGGAACGGAAGCGCTTACGAAAAGACGGTCTATGTGCCGCAGGGCGAGCGCTATGAAGCGGAGAGCGCGGATTGGCGGGACGAAACCGGACTTATTTTTGCGGCATGGACGTTGGAGGGTGCGGACGTTGTCTCCTTCGAGCCCGAGAAGGACGTCGTGCTGACGGCGCGCTTTGATTATGTGTCTCTGACGCTTTCGCTCTCGCTCAACGGCGTGAGCGCGGATATGACCGAAGGCGAACGCACCTTCTGCAAGGATTATGCGCTGCCTTTGCCTTCATCCGCTTCGCATGAGTTCCTCGGATGGTGGTATCAGGGAGAGAACGGCTGGACGAAGGCGGAAAGCGCGCTCGATGCGGACGGGACGACGCTCACGGCAATGTGGATCGGCAAGGAAGTTTCTTTGCGCGTGGACGCTTCGAAGAGAGGTTGGCTGATCTATAAGATCTCCGCAAAACTGACGGCTTCCGTTTCGGTCAGCGAGCAGATACGCGATCAGGTGTCCCTCGCGTATCGCTATGAATGGACGGCGGACAAAAACGCCTCTGCGCCCGCTTCGTTTGAAAGCGTGCAGCAGGGAGAAAGCGAGATCTCCGTCGAAAAGCGCGCGGACAGAAATACCTGGTATGTGCATGCGCGCGTCACGGTGACGTATGCGATCGGAGAACAGAGCGGCTCGCTCGCGTCTGCGACGGTGAGCGACCGGGGATAAAAACATCGAAAAACAAGCCCGAACATGCTTCGGACTTGTTTTTTGTTTGGGACAAACGGGAGAGGCGGCGCGAGGGGACGTCGGAAGAATGAGTTAAGCAGGGCGGAAAAGAAAAGGGGTGCAAGCGGCGAGCTCGTTTGCGGCGGGACGGGCGTGCCGTCGATCGCGGATACGCAAGGCGCGCCGTTTTGCTCGTCGGGAGCCGATTTCTTGTGCAGGTGCAAGTTCTCATTGCTCGCCGAACGCCGTTTCTCTTTTGAAATCGGCAAAAAGGCATAAAAATGAAAGCCGCGAAAGGGCATGAAAAAACGGAGGCGTCGCCTCCGTTTTTGGGATTTTCGAATCAGATCTTTGCCTTTTTCCAGGAGCCTCTCAGATAGAAGAAGAGGGAGATGCCTGCGCCTACGACCCAGCCGATCGGCCAGGACCAGCAGATGCCGACGAAGCCGTTCATCAGATCGGAAAGCACAATGGCGAGGATCACGCGCAGGATCAGGTCCGCGAAAGTAGAGATCATGAACAGGTGCATCGCGCCGGAACCGCGCAGGACGCCGTCCGAAGTAATCTTCAATGTGACCAGAAAATAGAACGGCGAGACGATGGAGAGGAATTGCCTGCCCGTAGGGAGCGCGCCCGCGGTCGGCTGATCCATGAAGAGAGAAATGCAGAAGGTGCCGCCTGCCGTGAACAATACGATCAGCAGTACGGCGATCAGTGCGTTGAGCAAAATCGCGGCGGTGAGTCCGGGGCGCACCCGCTCAAATTCCTTGGCTCCCATATTTTGCGCCGTATAGGCGGAAAGTCCGTTCGCCGTCGCCATGAAACAGGAAGTCGCGATGTTGTTGAGCTTGATCGCCGCAGTGAATCCCGCCATGGTCGTCTCCCCGTAGCCGTTGACAAGCCCCTGAATGACGATGTTCCCGACTGAGATGCAGCCCTGCTGCAGAATGCTCGGGACGGCGATTTTGAGGATCTTGCCGAACAGCGGCGCGGAGAAGACGGGAGCGCGTTCCGTCGTCTCGACGGTCTTTAAGCGGAAGGCGAGGAAGACGAGGGCGAGGAAGCAGCTTACGCCCTGACAGATGAGCGTGGCGTAGGCGACGCCCGAAACGCCGAGCGGCGTAAATTTTACGAAGAGCACGTCTACGGCAATGTTGGAGAGGGAAGAAAAGGCAAGGAAATAAAAGGGCGTCTTGGAATCTCCCATCGCCGAGAAGATGCCCGTCGCGACGTTGTAGAAAAATACGAAGGGGATGCCCGCCGTGTAGATCATCAGATAGCGGAAAGAGTCGTCGATGATGTTCTGCGGCGTCTTCATGAGTACGAGAAGGGGGCGGGTGCCGATGAATCCGAACAGCATCAGAAGGACGCAGAGCGCGCCGAAGGTGATGAATGCGGTCGAAATGCAGGACTTCATGTCTTTGAAGTTCTTTGACCCGAACAGGTTGGAAACGACGACGGAGCAGCCGATGTTGCTGCCGAAGGCAAAAGCCGTATAGATGAGCGTGATCTCGGATGCGTTGCCGACGGCGGCAAGCGCGTTTTCCCCGAGGAATTTTCCCGCTACCAGGCTGTCGGCGATGTTGTAGAGCTGCTGAAAGAGTATGCTGCCGAGCAGGGGAAGGGTATAGAGCCAGAGAACTTTGTAGGGATTTCCGGCCGTCAGATCTTTGTTCATGGAACGCCTCCTTGTTTTTACCGCGTGATATTATAATCTGATTTTGTCAAAAGTCAAGTATTTTTTCTGTCGGCTGCCCCGCCGCGCCGTACGGAAGGCAATGCTTTTCGACGGAAAAACAACTTCTCCTTGAAATATTTTATGAGTTTGACTTTGCCTTTGGTTGCTTCTTTCGGCTCCCTGTGGTATAATGTCCGAAAAGAATCGTCAGACAAAGCGAACGGAGGAGCTCATGAAACTGAATACGAAAAGGGTGTGCCTGGTGGGGACCGCATTTTTCTTGATCTGTGCCTTCTGGCAGGCTTACGACGCGATCATTCCGATCACGCTCAAAAACAAATTCGGCTATTCGGAGACGCAGTCCGGCTTCGTCATGGCGCTCGACAACATTTTTGCGATCTTTCTCCTGCCGCTTTTCGGCGCGATCTCCGATAAAAGCAGATCGCGTTTCGGCAAGCGTACCCCTTTCATCGTGATCGGTACGATCTGCGCGATCGTGTCGTTTGTGGCTCTGACGGTCGTGGACAATGCGAAGATCGCCGCATTGCAGGCGGGCGAACAGCGCGTTTATCTTTCCGCGCTCTTTATCGGGGCGCTGCTCTGTTCTCTCCTTTCGATGGCGGTGTTCCGCTCTCCTGCGGTCGCGCTCATGCCCGACGTCGTCGTCAAGCCGCTGAGAAGCCGCGCCAACGCCATCATCAATTTGATGGGCGCAGTGGGAGGCATCCTCGTGCTCGGACTCGGCATCTTGTTCGGAACGGGGAAGCAGGAAAACGTCACAATGTCCTATACGGGGTATGTGCTTGCGGTGTGCGGGCTCATGTTCGCGGCGCTCCTCGTCTTCGTCTTTACGGTGAAGGAGCCGAAATGGAACCGCGAGATGTTGCAGGCGCAGGCGCTTTTGGAAGATACGCCCGAACCCGAAGAGATGGTGGGCGACAGAAAGCTGACGCGCTCTCAGCTCGTCTCGCTTATCCTCATTCTCTCTTCCGTGGTGCTCTGGTTTTTCGGCTACAACGCCGTCACGTCCAAGTTCAGCTCCTACTCCACGTCCGTGCTCGGCATGGATTTCAATTCGACGCTCATGATCGCCCAGGCGGCAGCGATCGTCTCCTACATACCCGTCGGATTTGTTGCGTCCAAACTTGGCAGGAAAAAGACCATTCTGATCGGCATCGGTTTTCTCTTCACAGCGTTTCTGGGAGGGGCGTTCTTGCGGGAACATTCGCCCGTTTGGCTCTTGTATCTCCTGTTCGTCTTTGCCGGAATCGGCTGGGCGACCATCAACGTCAACTCCTTTCCGATGGTCGTGGAACTTTCGGCGGGCGGCAACATCGGAAAATATACGGGTTACTACTATACCGCTTCCATGGCGGCGCAGATCGCCACGCCCGTGGCGTGCGGCTTTCTGATGGATTATACGGGGAAAATGGAGGTGCTCTTCCCGTATGCGGCGTTCTTCGTCGCCTGTTCCTTCGTGACGATGCTCTTTGTCCGCCACGGAGACGCACAGGAAAAGAAAATCTGAAAAAACAATTCGAATAGAGAAAAAATAGAGAATTGCCTCTTATAGTATAGCGCAGAGGTGTTTTATGGAAGTAAGTACGATTGCTTGGTACATCAATCAAGGCATTGGTTTGATCCTCGTTTTATGCCTTTTTTACCAGATTGTGTATGTACCTCTCGGATTTCTGTTGAAAAACAAACAAAAGCGGAGCAAGGAACTTCGGCGTTACGCCGTGCTGATCGCGGCAAGAAACGAGGAAAAGGTATTGCCGTTCCTGCTCGATTCCATCGAAAATCAGACGTATCCCAAAGAACTTTTGAAAATTTTTGTCGTCGCGGACAATTGTACGGACCGCACCGCCGAAGTCGCGCGCGAAAAGGGCGCGATCGTCTATGAGCGGTTCGATCAGAAAAAGATCGGCAAGGGCTATGCGCTGAATTTCTTGCTCGGACACATCAAGGAAGACTATTCCGAGCAGTTCGACGGGTATTTTGTGTTCGATGCGGACAATTTGCTCGCGCCCGATTACGTCGCGGAAATGAACGCTTATTTCGGCGAGCGCGAGATCGTGACCAGCTACCGCAACACGAAGAATTTCGGGGACAACTGGGTGTCCGCAGGTTACGGGCTGTGCTTTCTGCGAGAATCCGTGCTTCTGAACGGCGTGCGCGGCAAGCTCGGCTCGAGTGCGGTCGTCGCGGGAACGGGCTTCATGTTCTCCGACAGGCTGCTGAACGAGCTCGGCGGGTGGAATTACTTCACGCTGACCGAAGACACGCAGTTCAGCATCGACGTGATCACCAAGGGATATAAGATAGGCTACTGTCCGAGCGCGATGCTTTACGACGAACAGCCCGTCTCCTTCCGTCAGTCCTGGCGGCAGCGCACGCGCTGGGCGAAGGGCTACATTCAGATCTTGCTTCGTTACAGCGGAAAACTGCTCAAGGGCATTTTCGGGAAGAACGGCTATTCCTGTTACGATATGACGATGTCCATCCTGCCGATGGTATTCTTCTCGATCTTCTCGTTCTTTGTGAATCTCATCTGCGGCGTGGTGGCGCTGTGCCTGCATCAGGACGTCTCGTTCCTTTGGACGGGATTGCCGCAGGCGTTTCTGAGCGCATACGGTTTGTTCTTCTTCTACGGACTCGTGGTGACGATCAGCGAATGGAAAAAGATCAAAGCGCTCGGCTGGAAAAAAATACTCTACGTCTTTACGTTCCCGATCTTCATGTTTACCTTCCTCCCGATCGCGTTTGTCGCGCTCTTCAAAAAGGCGGAATGGAAGCCGATCGTGCATGAGCGCGCCGTCGGATTGCAGGGCATGGAAGATTATGCCAGGGGCACAAAAGAAGTCAAGGGCGTAAAGGGCGTAAAGGGCATCAAGAAAAAGGTCGCATAAGACTATGGAAACGATCCTGATAGTGGATGACGAACGCGATATCGTGCAAATGCTGCGCCGCTTCTTTGAGCGGCGCGGCTATTTGGTTTTGACGGCGGGAAACGGTGAAGAGGCGATCAAAAAGGCGGAAAAAAAGCCCGATCTCATCTTGCTCGACGTCAACATGCCGGATATGGACGGCTTCGACGTCTGTCGGAGGATCCGCTCCTTCGTGCAGGCGCCCATTTTGTTTCTCAGCGCCAGGATCGAAGAGTCGGACAAATTGCAGGGATTCGGCGTCGGCGGAGACGATTATGTCGTGAAACCGTTCTCGATGGAGGAGCTCGGCGCCCGCGTCGAGGCGCATCTGCGGCGCGAGAAGCGCCGTTTCGGCGCAAACGAGGTGATGTTCGACGGGGAACTTTCCATCAATTATACGGAGCGCACGGTCAGTTTCCGCGGCGAGCCCGTTCCGCTCGTCAAAAAGGAGTTTGATATTGTGGAATTTCTCTCCCGCCATGTCGGACAAGTGTTCGACAAGGAGCGCATATACGAGGAGGCGTGGAATTACGAAGGGGAGGGCGACAGCGCGATCGTGACCGAATACATCCGCCGCGTGCGTCAGAAGCTCGCCGCCGTGACGGATAAGGTCTACATAGAGACAGTATGGGGGGTCGGCTACAAATGGGTCAAATAAAGCGAGGGGGAAAACGTCCGTTTCTGAACATCGGCATTCGTTCCGCTTTCGTCCTTTACGTCATCATTTCCCTTTTGATCGCGACGGCGATCTTTCTGATCTCCTATATCCTCCTGACCAACGCGATCGCCGACATCGAAAACAAATACGGCGTCAAGACTTACCGCATCCCCGAGGGCGGGGGCTTTTCCACGAGGATCGATGTGAACGGCGACGGTGAGACCTTCTATATGCTCTTTATCGAGGATGCCCAAGGCAACGTCGTGCAGGAGATCGAACTCAGCAGCCTGCTCTTTTCGTACGAGCAAGGCTGGGAGATCGACGAAGAGACTGGGGAGACCGTGCAGGTCGTCATCGTCATGGACAAGATGACTTCCGCCGATTCCTGGACGCGCAATACGCTCTATACCATGATCGTCGTGTCGGTTCTGGCGAGCTATATTTCGGCTGTCATCATCTGCGCTTTCGTGTTTTATCACCGACGCATCGAGCCGCCCGTCGACATCCTCATTTCCGCTTACGAAAAGGTGCAGAACAGCGATCTGGACTTTGATCTGAAATACGAACTCGACGACGAGATGGGCAAGCTCGTTACCTCTTTCAATTCCATGAAGGACTGCCTTGCGGAAAATTACCGCAATCTCTGGACGCAGATGGAGGAGAGAAAGCGGATCAACGCGGCGTTCGCGCACGATCTGAGGACCCCGCTTACGGTGCTCCGCGGCAATCTGGAGTGGCTGGAAGAGGAAGGACTTTCGGAGGAAGAAAGACAAGAGGCGGTCGATGGCATCCGGCGCAGCGTCGTGCGGCTGGAGCAGTTTACCGAAGCGATGAGCCGATTGCAGCGGCTCGGAGATTATGAAGTCAAAAAAAGGGAGGTCGCTTTCGAAGAAGTGCTGAACGCGGCGGAAAATTCCGCCCGCACGCTGAGCAAGCGGAACTTGCGGTTTTCTTCGGAGGGAGACGGCGCGCAAAAGATATGGGTGGACGTCGAAGTGCTCTGCCATACGCTGGAAAACGTCGTCTCCAACGCCGACAGGTATGCCGAGGAAAACATATGGGTTTCGGTATCTCTGCAAAACGCGATCATGCGCGTCACGGTCGAGGACGACGGCAGAGGATTTTCCAAGGCGGCGCTCGCAAAAGCGACCAACCCGTTTTTCAAAGAAAACAGCGGCGGAGAGAATCTGGGACTGGGACTCAATATCTGCGAGACGCTCTGTCGCCTGCACGGGGGAGGGTTGATACTCTCCAACACAGACAGGGGCGGAAAAGTTGAGTTGTCGTTCGGCGTTTCGGTGCGATCGTGATTTCAGGGAAAGGGCGGAAGCCCTTTCTTTTTTTCCCGAAAGCGCGTCGGATCCAAAAAAGAAAGAGGCGGAAAGAGATATTTAAGCGTTTTTGCCGTTGACAAGCTTCGAAAAAAGGTCTATAATCTATAATATGAAATATTAGAAAAGTGAAAGTAGTACTTTTTTTGGGTACAAAGGAGGGTTTTATGTACAGGATAATCGCTGCGGCGGAAGAGAGTCAGTCTCTCGGCGAGCTGATGAAAGACGCGCTGTTCCCCAAAGACGTGGACTTCTTCGGGATTGGCGTCAATCCCAGTTTTTATACTGCGATCGGGCTTACCGGCGTCGTGCTCGTGCTCGCGCTCATTTTCCGCTTTCTGATTTTCCCGCACTTCAAGACAGATGTCCCCGGAAAATTCCAATGTCTGATGGAAGCTGCCTGCGAATGGATCGAAAAACTCATGTCGGACAACAGCCCGCACAGCAATTGTCTGATCGGCGGCGTCGCATTCGGCAGCTGCATCTATATCGGACTGGGTACGCTCTGCGAATTGCTCGGCATACGCGCGATCCTCGTTGACCTCAACGCCTGCATCGCACTTGCGATCACCGCCTATACGATCATGCTCGCAGGCGGTATCTGGGGCAATAAGGTAAAGGGAGCGCTCGGCGTGCTGAAAGACTTTACGCTGTTGCTGTCCATGAGCTTCCGTCTCTTCGGTTCCATGATCAGCGGACTTCTGATGACGGAGCTTATCTATGAGTTCATCTTCTTGTCCATCGGCGTGCCGGTCATCGTCGGCATCATCTTCACCGTGTTCCATGCGGTCATTCAGTCTTACGTCTACATCCTGCTCATCTCGATGTTCTACGGCGAGGCAGTCGAACCCAGATTCCTGAACGGCACGCCCGTTCGCGTCAAAAAGAAAAAACAAGCGAAAGAAGGAGTATAAAGTATGAATCTGTATACATTGCTTGCGGAAACCGAAACCGTGGTTTCTCAGATTTCCGACAAAGGATTGTACGCCATTGCGGCGGCAATTGCCATTCTGGTTGCGGGTGCGGCGGCGATCGCAATGGGCATGGCGATCAAGAACGCACTCGACGCGATCGCGCGTCAACCCGATCAGCACAAGAAAATTTCGAGCACGCTGATGATCGGACTCGTATTCATCGAGACCTGCGTCATCTATGCACTCGTCATCTCCATCCTGATCGTCCTCAGCGTATTGTAAGGAGGCGCAGATATGAATTTGTCCGTTTTGCTTGCTGAGACCGCGACCGTGGTCTCTCAGATTTCCGACAAGGGATTGTATGCCATCGCGGCGGCGATCGCCATTCTGGTCGCAGGCGCGGCGGCGATCGCAATGGGTATGGCAATCAAGAACGCGCTGGATGCGATCGCGCGTCAGCCCGAAGCACATAAGAAAATTTCGAGCACGCTGATGATCGGACTCGTATTCATCGAGACCTGCGTCATCTATGCGCTCGTCATTTCCATTCTCATTGTACTTAGCGTTCTGTAAGAGGTCTCGTTATGACATTGAATTTAATGGCTATCATGGGGCTCGGTCTTACCAAGATCGCCCTGCATCTTTTGAATTTCATCATTTTGCTCGTCATCGCGGGTTTCCTCGTCTACAAACCCATGATGAAGCTCATCCGCACGCGCAGAGAGAATGCGCAGAAGCTCGTCGAAGACCATGAGGCGAAGCTGAAGGAAGCGGCAGACACGAAGGCGCAGTATGAGACGCTCCTTTCCGACGCGGAAAAGGAGATCGCCGTCAGGAAGGCGGAAGCCGCCAAAGAGATCGCGGAGCGCTCCGAAGAGGAGCTCGCCGCCGCGAAGCACAAGGCGAACGTCATTTTGGAACAGGCGGCTGCCGAAGTCGAGACGGAGAAGATCCGCGCCGTCCATGCCGTAAAGGGCGAGATCGTCGAGGCGGCGGTCATGATCGCAAACGGCATTCTGTCGAAAGAGATCTCCGTGGAAGAGGACAAGAAGATCATCGACGACTGTCTCAAAGAGTGGAGTGAAAAATGATCAAAACAGTAGTACATTTGACCGTAACTTCCGCGCGCGTTCTCGACGCGGAGGAACGGAATAAGATCGAATCGGTATTTGCGAAAAAATATGACGATCCCATCGACGCGGAGTACCTGGTCGACGATTCTCTGATCGGCGGCATCATGGTTTTCGACGGCAAGACCGTCTACAACGGTTCGGTCAAGAGCAAGCTTGAACGGCTGAAGGAGCGGCTCGGCGATGAAAAATAATACCGATTACGCATTTATCACCGAAGAACTCAAGCGTCAGATAAACGAGTTTGAGTTCGGCAATTCGTTGACGGAGGCGGGACGCATCGTCGCCTGCGGCGACGGCGTTCTCACCATCGAAGGGCTCGTAAACGTCAAGAGCGGTGAGCTCATCTACATCACGGGCGGCAAGTACGCCCTCGCCATGAACCTGGAAGAAAAGCAGGTCGGCGCCATTCTGCTGACGAACGCTTACGATCTTTCCGAGGGCGACCTCGCCTATTCGACGGGGCGCATCGTCTCCGTCCCTGTGGGCAGTTCGCTTCTGGGACGCGTCGTCAATCCGCTCGGCATGCCTCTCGACGGCGGCAAGGAGATCAAAAGCAAGAAGTTCCGCCGCGTCGAAGCGCCTGCGCCCACCATTTTCGATCGTTCGAAGGTGGACGAGCCGCTCTACACGGGCATCAAGGCGATCGACTCGATGATCCCCATCGGCAAAGGACAGCGCGAGCTCATCATCGGAGACCGACAGACGGGCAAGACTGCGATCGCGGTGGATGCGATCCTCAACCAAAAGGGAAAGGACGTCATCTGCGTCTACGTCTCCATCGGTCAGAAGATCGCGGCGGTCAATTCTGTCTTGCAGACTTTGAAAAAATACGGAGCGATGGATTACACCGTAGTCGTCTCCTCGACGGCGAGCGAGTCTGCGCCGCTCCAATACCTTGCGCCTTACACCGGCACGGCGATCGCAGAGGAGTTTATGTACCGCGGAAGAGACGTGCTCATCGTCTACGACGATCTTTCCAAGCACGCCGTCGCCTACCGCGCGATCTCGCTTCTTCTGAAGCGTCCTTCCGGGCGCGAAGCGTATCCCGGCGATATCTTCTACGTCCATTCGAGACTGCTCGAGCGCAGCGCGAAGCTCTCGAAAAATCTGGGGGGAGGTTCCATCACCGCGCTTCCCATCATCGAGACGCTTGCGGGCGATATCTCTGCGTATATCCCGACTAACGTCATTTCCATTACGGACGGTCAGATCTATCTGGAGAGCGAGTTGTTTCACGGCGGCATGCGCCCCGCGATCAACGTCGGACTGTCCGTCTCCCGTGTCGGCGGCAGCGCGCAAAGCAAGGTCATGAAGCAGGTCAGCGGCAAGGTCCGCCTCGATCTGGCGCACTATCGCGAGATGGCGCAGTTCAGCCAGTTCGGCGCGGATCTTGACAACGCGACGCGCGCGACGCTCGGCAAGGGCGCGCGGCTCACGGAGTGCATGAAACAGAGACAGTGCTCGCCGCAGACGCTGGCGCGCATGGTGCTCGATTTGTATATCGCGGGCAACGATCTGCTCTCGGAAGTGGAAGTTTCCGCAGTCAATGCCTTTCTGACAGATTTCTACGCTTATATCTGCGCGAACCACGAGGCTCTGATCGAGCGAATTGAGACGGGAGCGCCGCTGAGCGAGGCCGACGAAGCTTGCATCAAAGATTATCTCGCCGAGTTTCGTCGCGGGGTGAGCGCATGAATTCGAGAGAGCTGAAACGGAGAATATCCACCGTAAGGGATACGGTCAAGATCACCCGCGCCATGCAGATGATCGCGGCGTCCAAGCTGTTCAAGTCCAGGCAGAAGAGCGACGCGAGCTATGCGTATGTCAGACAGCTCGAACGCATCCTTTCGGAGGCGGACGAGCCGGGGATCGACGCGCACGAGCTGTTGCGCGGCAACGGTTCGAACCAGGTGGCGCTCATCGTCATCGCGGGCGACAAAGGGCTCTGCGGAGATTACAACCACAGAGTGCTCGCCCTGGCGGACGAAGTCGTCGCGGAGAAGGGCGCTGCGAAGGTGTACGCCATCGGACAGGAGGCGCGCGAGCATTTCCTGCGCATGCACATTCCCGTCAGCAATTTCTATGCGCACATGGCTTCGGAGCCGCACGCGTTCGACGCGATCTCCGTCGCAAACGACATGCTTGAGCATTACAAACAGTGCCAGTACGGAGAGATTTATCTCGCGTATACGCGCACGCCGACTTATACGCGCATGGAGCCCTGCGTCAAAAAACTTTTGCCCATCGAGCGGAAGTCTGATGCAAAGCCGCACGCATTGTTTGAACCGCACACGTCGGAGTCGGTCACCAATTTCCTCACGCAGTACCTGATGGCGCAGATCTACAGCGCGCTCGCGGACAGCGTGCTTGCGATGAATTACAAGCGCATGCTGTCCATGCAGGAATCGACGAAAAACGGGGAAAAGATCATTGCCGGCGTATCGCAGGAGTATAACCATCGCAGGCAGGAGAGCATCACCAACGAACTTGTCACGGCGAGCTCCTCTACGCATTTGAGGGATCAATTATGACGAAAACACACATCGGAACGATCGTACAGATCATCGGTTCTATTGTCGATGTCAAATTCGACAACCATTTGCCCAATCAGAACGAACTGCTGCACGTCCTGGACGGCGATCGCACGGTAGACATTGAAGTGCTCGCCCATCGTCCGGGCGGTATTTGCCGCTGCATTTCGCTCGAATCCACGGACGGACTTTCCCGCGGACTTCAGGTGGAGAGCACGGGACACAGTATTCTCGTCCCGGTAGGCGAGCAGGTGGTCGGACGCGTCATGAACGCGCTCGGCAAGCCCGTCGACGGCAAGGGCGAATTCAGCGGACAGTTCACCAGCATTTACCGCGAGGCGCCTTCTCTCACGGAGCAGAGCCCCGCAACGGAAATTTTTGAAACGGGGATCAAGGTCATCGACCTTTTGACGCCGTACGCAAAGGGCGGAAAGATCGGGCTCTTCGGCGGCGCAGGCGTCGGCAAGACCGTCCTCATTCAGGAGCTCATCTCTTCCATCGCGACCAAGCACAACGGACGTTCCGTCTTCATCGGCGTCGGCGAACGAAGCAGAGAGGGTTACGAGATGATCGAGGAGATGACCGATTCGGGAGTACTTCAACACACGTCGCTCGTATTCGGCCAGATGAACGAGTCGCCCGGCGCCCGCATGCGCGCGGCGTTCACGGGATTGACGATGGCGGAGCATTTCCGCGAGACGGAGAGGCAGAACGTCCTTCTCTTCATCGACAACATCTTCCGTTACGTTCAGGCGGGTTCCGAGATCTCCGCACTGCTCGGCAGAATGCCTTCGGCGGTCGGCTATCAGCCCACGCTGGCAACCGAGCTCGGTCAGCTCGAAGAGCGCATCACCACGACGAAGAGCGGCTCCATCACGTCCATTCAGGCGATCTATGTGCCTGCGGACGATCTGACCGACCCCGCTCCCGCGACGATCTTCTCGCACCTCGATGCGACGACCGTCCTTTCGAGAAAGGTGGTCGAGCAGGGCATCTACCCCGCGGTCGATCCGCTGGAATCTTCCAGCCGCATTCTCGAGCCCGACATCGTCGGCGAACTGCACTACAACACCGCAAAGCGCGTTCTGGAAGCTTTGCAGCGCTATAAGGAACTGCAGGACATCATCGCCATTCTCGGTATGGACGAACTCAATCCCGAAGACAAGCAGCTCGTTTACCGTGCGAGAAAGCTGCAGAGATTCTTCTCTCAGCCGTTTGCGGTCGCAAGCGTCTACACCGGCATGGAGGGGAAATACGTCCCGCTCGCCAAGACGATCGAGAGCTGCAACGCCATTCTCGACGGAAAGTGCGACGACATTCCCGAGAGCGAGGTCTATTTTATCGGCGATCTGAGCGATATCAAGGGGTACGCGCAATGACCTTCCGTTTGAGAATGATGCGCCCTGACA
>CALVME010000003.1 GCA_944342055.1 uncultured Clostridia bacterium
GACGAGGATCTGGTTGAGCGTCTGTTCGCGCTCGTCGTGTCCGCCGCCGAGTCCTGCGCCGCGTTGGCGTCCGACGGCATCGATCTCATCGATGAAGATGATGCAGGGCTGACTGCGCTTTGCCGCGTCGAAGAGGTCGCGCACACGGGACGCACCGACGCCGACGAACATTTCGACGAAATCGGAACCCGAGACGGAGAAGAAGGGGACCCCCGCTTCGCCTGCGACCGCCTTGGCAAACAGCGTCTTACCTGTTCCCGGAGGGCCTACGAGCAGGACGCCCTTGGGAACCTTCGCGCCGAGATCGGTGAACTTCTTCGGGCTTTTTAAGAACTCAACAATTTCTGCAAGCTCCACTTTCTCTTCTTCCGCGCCCGCTACGTCCGTAAAGCGTATCTTGATGTTGGTGGTGATACGCGCCTTCGTCTTGCCGAAAGTGTTCGTCTTGCCCGCGCCGACCGTCGTCTGACGGATGATGAGGAAGAAGACCACGGCGACGAGCACAATGCTCAGAAATGAGAAGATCGTCGACCACGCCGAGCCCGCATTGGGATTCAGATAGCCGACTTTGATGCCGGATTCAATCCATTTTTCCACATATGCGTTTTCATTGTACAGATTGGGCGAAATCGCCGTATAAATGCCGCTCGTCGTATAGAGCGTCACTTCATAGACGCCGACGACGATTCTTGTGATATCCGCCGTCTTGGTGCTGTCAATGAGCGCAAGCAGCTCGGAAAAATTGACTTCCGTAGATGTCTTTAATTGGGTTGTCACCAAAACAAAGATCAGAGCCGCCGCGATCAAGCCCAAGACCGCACCGAGAATGATTTTTGCAGTCCTATTCAAATTAATAACTCCTTTGCCTCTATAGTATCTCACTAATCAGCTTTTTTATTTTAACACAATGTCATAAAAAAAGCAATAGTTTCTAAAAATTTTCAATGATCTTTCACAAATTTCTTATTTGTGTTGTTTCACGTGAAACAAGCTCCCCTACCGTGTTTCACGTGAAACAATAAACTCCCCTACCGCGGTAGGGGAGTCAAAAGACAGAAGAGAGAAGCGTCAGTAGGGGAGGGCAGAAGCCCTGAAAAGAATTGCTTGACCCCCTCCAAGACGTACTTCTGCAAAAGGACACCAAATAAATTGTGCGAATAGAAGAAGTTGCCGACGGAAGATTGTGCAAAGAATGCGCCTGCCTTTTCTCTAAAAATGAGATAAGCGAGAAAAAAGACAAAATAAATGGCGAACAGAGCCAGAATCAAGCCAAATATGGCGCCTAAGACGCGATTGAGCGTGCCGATGACAGGAATCTTTGCAATCAAAGCAGAAAAAATACGTCCGAGCACAAAAACCAAAACAAGGAAAAGAGCAATGAGTACAAAGAAGAGAATGGCTTGCAGCGTCATGCGGGAGACAAATACAGAAAGGACGAAGCCCACCGTCAAAGAACTCTCCCCTTCGAACGATCGCTCTTTGATCAAATCTGACAGGAAAGCGGGAAAGTGAAGCTGTGCAAACGCTGTCTCAAGCCCCTCTTCGGACACAGGGACGGAGAGATAGGATGCAGAGAACAGTTTTTCCTCATACCATGCCGCAAGCTTTGTCACGACCTCAAATTTCTGCTCGAGAAAATTCAATGTTACATCACAGAGATAATAAGCAAATACGACAGCGATGATGAGTGAAAAGAAAAACAGCATGCTTCGCAAAAAACCGCTGAACCATCCGAAGATTGCGGCGACACATAAGATAACAACCAAGACGATATCCGTTGTCAGACCGGCCGAAAGCAAAAGAAAATGCATGGCTTTACCTCCTTTGCTACATTATAACCGAAAACAAAGCAAAAGTAAAACAATTTGCGAATAAAAAAATAAAATCACGGCAATAACAACGATCATGGAATACACATTCAATCAATACAGCAGGTTTGCGAAAGAAGGAATTTGTCATGTGCTACACAATATGACGAAAGACGACGCGACGCTCCCCGTCTTTGTCTGCATCGGAAGCGATCTGATGATCGGAGACAGCCTTGCCCCTCTCGTCGGCACGATGCTGCGAGAAAAAAACGCACCCGCATTTGTCTACGGAAGCCTGCAATCGACCGTGACGGCAAAAGAACTTTCCGCCGCAGGAAAATTCATCCGCCAGACGAATCCGAAGGGAAAACGCATTGTGATCGACGCCGCGGTGGGCGATCGGAACGAGCTCGGGCTCATCAAGGTACGGAGCGGCCCGCTCACCCCGGGAAGCGGCGTACACAAAAAATTGCCGCCCATCGGAGACATTTCCATCCTCGGAATCGTCGCAGAACGCTCAGTCCTGAGCTATTCATTGTCAGATCTCACCCGTCTGAAAATGGTATATTGCATGGCACAAACGATCTCAGACGCAGTTTGTTTATTGCTTAATCGTATAAAATTTGTAATTTGAAGCAATATAATAGAAAAGTTTCAAAAAAGCAAAAGAAATGGAAAGAAATTCCAAATTATAGAAAAATTATTTAACGAAATAAATTTGAAAAACAAAGAAATGAAATAATTCAAAGAAAAAATAAAATTAAATCAGAGTTACATGCATAAATATATCAGAAAGCTAAAATATTTCTATAATATTTTCTATGCGTAGAATTTTTATTTTATGCTTTTTAATGACAAAAAAAGGCTAATATCGAGCGAAATTTCGTGGTTTCCGAAGGCTTTCCGCGCAGGAAAACAAAAAAAATTCCCGCCGAAGCGGGAGATAGAATGTGGCGTCAGGTATGTACTTTGACGCGCTCAGCATATAACTTGCGACAGAGCGGCTCGACAAATTTGCCGAACAGCTTAGAGAGCAATCCGACGAAGATCGCCGCGGCGACCGTACCCTCGCGCACGCCCTGTAAATCGTGTAAGAATGCAAACGAAAGGACGACGGCGATCACGACGAACGAGACGTCTACGATCACCTTCATATAACCGAACTTGAGCGGGCAAACCGCGCACAGCGCCTGGACGAGACCTTCGCCCGCGAGCGTCAGCAGATCGGCTGCCACTTCGCAGCTCACCCCTATCGCGACGAGCACAATACCGACGGCACACAGCAACCACTGCATGAGATACCCTTGCGGAATGACGTCGGCAATGCAATAGCTCGCCAGATCGATGAGCAGACCGAACGCCACGCACACGGGAATCTGCAAGAGGCGAATGAGGTGAAAGTGCCTGCGCAATACGACAATCTGCAACAATACAATGACGGTATTGACGATGATGGTCGTCGTTCCGACGGTCAGTCCGCTGATGAGAGACGTGACGTAAGGAATGCTCGAGACGGGCGAGGTGCCAAGCTCTGCATTGATGGAAAATGCGACGCCGAACGCCATGACGACAAGTCCGAAGATGAGCACAAAGGCTCGCTTGACGATCTCCCAGACAGTGCGTATCTCTTTTTCCTGCATGATCAAACCTCCTTGAGCCGCAAATTCAGATACACTCGCTCCAGAAGCGAACAGAGCGTCTCCCTTTCAGCTTCGGTCAATCCGCTCAGCGCCGCCTCTTCGTTTTTCTCAAAAATTTTCTGCGTGTCGCGCGCCGCCTGTTCTCCGCTAAGCGTCAGAGAGACGAGAACAGAGCGTCTGTTTTCCTGCAAGCGCCTGCGCTCGACAAGTCCGACGCCTTCCATGCGCGTGAGAATGCTGCCGACGGTGGCAGGCTCGATCTCGCAATGTTCCGCGATCGTCTTCTGATCGGCTGAACCGGCTTGAGCGAGAAATTCCAAAATTTTCGGCTGACCTGCCGTCAATGCGTACGCCGCGGCATCCGCCATGACTTTCTTGTGCAGCGAGGTGTGCGCCTTCATCAAAAGGTGGTGAAAGGATCTCATAACAACGGCTCCTGAAAAATAAGAAAGCTTACTATAAGTATTATTATAGTAAGCTTTCTTATTATATGCAAATTGCCCGAATGTGTCAAGCGTTCGGGCAATCTGTTTGAAAAATTTTTAAGTTTTAAAAACGAGCGACGTGATCGACTGCGGCGCAAGCGAGACGACTTCGCCGCAGAAAGAGATCGCCTTTTCGTACGCAAACGGATTCTGCACGGCGAGCACGATCGAACCGTCCGCATTCTGAAAGGCAAAGGCGTTGCCGCTCATCCTGCCGCCCAGTCGCAGGACGCGTGCACCTCTCTGCACAAACGCCGCAGCGTGGCGGAAGACAAAATATTCGTATTCGAAGCGCACCTTACCGCCGCTCACGGTGATCATGCTGTTCTGCTTCCAGCCCCAGGTGCTCTCGCCCCCCGCAGGCAACACGGGATTCCAATAGACATACGCGCCCACGCCGCCCGAAATGTATTCACGCATGAGTTCAAAGACATAGTTTGCATATTCCCAGCTGTTCGAGCCGTCCCCGCATTCGTTTTCGCTCTGCAGATAGAAAAGTTCGGGGTAACTTTCGACGCTCGGACGGAGCGCCCGCCTGCCTTCCCACTGATAGGCGACGGCTCTGACGTAGCGATAGGCGCGCGGGTCGTCGAGGACAGCTTGCGTATATTCGTTGTAGCGGCTGCCGAATCCCCCCAAAGTGCCCGTGCCGTTGATGGTGCCGAGACAGAGCGAGACTTCTGGCGCGTCCGCCTCCATCTTCGGACCGAGAAAATCCGCCACAAATCGGCGCATGGTCTCGCCCGACCACAGGCAAGTCGGATAATTGTTGTCGGACGCCCATTCGTTCTGAGGGGTGAGCAGGGAGATGCGCACGCCTTCCTCCCGATACGCGTTGACGAAGCGCACGAGATAATCGGCATAGGCGGAGAGCGTCTCCTCGTCCTCGCGGATGTGCCCGCCCGCGTAGCGGGGCGGCGTCTTCATCCAGGAAGGCGGGCTCCAGGGCGAAGCAAAAAATTCGATCTCGGGGTTGCGGGAGAGCGCCTCCCTGGCAAAGCGAAGAACGTATTTTTTGTCGCGGTCTATGGAAAAATCGCTGAGCGCATAGTCGCCGTCCGTCTCGTCGCAGGAATACCATCCGAGCGCGTAGTCGTTTGCGCCGATCGGCAGTCGGCAAAAATTCAGGTTCATACGGTCGGGGAGAAAGAGCTCGTCCAAAATGTAAGCTCTGTCTCGCTCGGAGAGGGTATCGAGAGCGTCGATGCAGATTTCGTTGAGACAGACGCCGAAGCCTTTCCAGATCACTTCCCGCTCGCAGGGCAGCAAGACAAGTTCGCTCGCTTCTCCGCTCGCCGCACGCACGCCTTCCGAAAAAAGCAATTCTCTCGTCGTCGAAATTTGTCGAATGAGTTTCATGAGAACCTCCGCATTGAATTTACGCAGAAATTATAGCACACCTGCTCCCGCAAATCAACGATTTGAAGCGATGAGAATGCGGCAGAAAACTCGGCTCCTGTGCGGCGGGCAATTTCAGACTGCCCGGAAAAGAGGATGCTTCGGCTCGCCTCTTTTGTGCTCTCCCGCGCGGTCAAAAAAAGAAAAGCCGTTGTCCGGCTTTTCTCTATGCGATCAATCTTTCTTGTTGCCCTCGTCTTCCTTGCCTGCGTTCGGATTCTTTCCGAGATAGGTGCCGAAGAAGGGAGCGGGTTTTCTGACGTCTTTCTTCACGTCGGAGGAGCGGCGGTCTCTGCGGTAAGGTTTTTTGCCGCGATCTTCGCGGCCCTCGCGGTTTTCACGACCTTCGCGGCCCTCGCGCCTGTCGCGGTTGAATTTCTTTTCACCGTCCGATCTCTTGTCGCCCTTTCTGGGTTTGCGGAACTTCTTGTCCTTCTCGGGATCGTAGTTGTTCGGCACGATGATGATGTATCTGTGCGGCTCTTTGCCTTCGCTGATCGTCTTGACCGTCTCGTTCTGCGCGAGCACCGCATGCACGATGCGACGCTCATAGGGGTTCATCGGGTCGAGGCGCACCTTTTTCGCGGAAGCGACTGCCTTATCCGCGAGGCGAAGGGCGAGCTTTTTCAGAGATTCTTCTCTCTCCTCGCGATAGTTTTCGCAATCGACGACGACGCGGCGATAATCTTCCCTGCCGATGTTGGCGACTGCGCCCGCAAGGCTCTGCAGAGAATCGAGGATCTCTCCGCGCCTGCCGATGACTGCCTGCGGATTCGTCGCGGTGACGTTGATGCGGATGCTTTCGCCTTCCGATAACAGTTCGGCGGTCGCGGTCATTTCGAGGATCTCGAACAAGCCGTCCAGAAAGTCAGTTGCACGCTCGCCGTCCGACTGTTTTTTGGTAATTCTGACGCGCGCCTTGACGGACCCGAAAAGTTTTTTCTTGCCCTCTTCGAGCACTTCGACGATCGCCTCTTCTTCTTTCAATCCCAAAGTGAGGAGCCCTTCGCGGATGGCTTCTTCCGCGGTCTTTCCTGTAAATTCGCCTTGCATCAATTGATTCATACTTCTTCCTCAATCTTATTTTTTCTTTTTCTGATCTTTTACAAGCCCTTTGGAGGCACGATAGCGCTTTTCGTATCTCTCGATCTCCGCCTTCTGCGCTTTCTTTCTGAATACGGCGTCCACGATCAGCGTCGTCGCCACGCTCGTCAGAATGCTGTAGAAGTTACTCGTGATCATGTAGACGGAGAACGCGGAGGAATATCCGAACGAGAAGATACCGTAAATGATGGGCATCATGATCATCATCATCTTCATCTGTCCCTTCGCGGAGCCGTCCACCGACTGCAATTCCGTCTGTGCCTTCTGCATCTTGGACATAACGAACTGCGAAAGGAACATGGACCCGATGGAGAGCACGATCAGAATGTAATAGCCGTTGCTCTGTTCCTTATAAGAACTGAGGTTATAAGTGATCTCGTTGTAAGCCGTCTCCGTCTTGTAGGGGGAGGAAGCATACTCCGTGATCTTATATTTTTTGCCGTCTATCTCCACTTTGGAGGAGATGGAGCTCACAAAATCGCTGTAACTGCGGACGGGATGTGCGACGGTGGTGTCGGCATACCAGATGTTTTTGATCCAGAGGAATTTGACGGCGGAAAACTTCTCGCCCGCCGCATTTCTTCCCTGCGTCTTCACCCATTTGAGGCATGCGTCCTCCATGGTCTCCACTTCTTCGTCTTCTTCTCTGCCCGCAAAGATCTCTTCCACTTCGCTCTTGACGTCGGAATCGAGGAGCATCTTGTCGGTGTCGATGTAATATTCGATCGCGGCTCCCTCTTTGATCTTGCCTTCTTCGACGTTGACAGCGTTGACCTGCGCATAGATGAATCTGCTTTGCTCCTCGGAAGAGAAGGTCACATACGTCACGCCGCCGACGTCGATCTCCTCCTGCTTTGCGCCGACGGGCACCAGATACCCCTCTTCTCTGTCGAGCTGAACGGTATAAGCGGAAACGGAGGCGTTGTAGCTCTCGATCATCATGTTATAGTTGTGCAGATTCGCGTACTGCGAATAGGAATTGAACGCCTGAAAGACGAAAATGAACAGAAGCATCATGACGATGGCGGGCAGACAAGCGGAGAACACGGAATAGTTGTTCTGCTTGTACAGCTCCATCATCTTGCGGGAATACATTTCCTTGTCGTTTGCATACTGTTTCTGCAATTTTTCGAGCTGCGGGCGCATCTGTTCCATCTTGAGGGACTGCTTTCGCGTCACGACTTTGGAATAGATGTCGAGGGGGAGAACGACGGTCTTCAGGATCAGCGTATAGACGATGATGCCGAGACCGACGGTCGGCAGATTCTCGATCAGAAGCTGAATGAGCTTCGCGAGAAAATTCAAGGAGATATCCGCGCCCTCCGAAAATACGGGGATGAGCACGGAAGCGAGGGTGTTTACCATAACTGAACTTCACCTTATTTTATATGAGCCAGATCGCCAGGAACAAATTTTCCTTGGCGGGATCGTATCCGCCGCGGGAAAAGGGATTGCATCGAAGCAACCGCCAGATCCCGAGCGCGAGCCCGATCACTACGCCGTTGTTGTTGAGCGATTCCATCATGTACTGAGAGCACGTCGGACGATAAAGGCAGGTACCTTTCGAGAGCCGGCGCTGGTAAAACAACACGCACCGCATCAGAAACATTTTGAGATACGGCTTGAAAACATGCTTTCGTAAATAGCGGACGTTGGGAAAGAAAACGTCTGTCAGATCAATTTTTCCCGTTTGAGGAGCTTCAAAATACATGCGTCGTACTCCGCAAAAGAATATTCTTCCTGCACTTTGGGAAGGAGCACAAAGCTGTGCGGAGAGACAAGCTTGTCGGCGTATTTGCGGAAAGCTTCTCTCAGAAGCCGTTTGATCCTGTTGCGGACGTGGGCTTTTCCGTGTTTTTTGCCGACGCATATTCCCATCCGCGTCCTTTCGGAGGGGAGATAGAGGATCGCAAGAGAAGAAGCATAACTCCTCTTCCCTTTGGAAAAGAGTTTCTGAAACTCTTTGTTTTTTTTCATTCGGAGATAGCGCATGAAGCCCCCGATCGTTCCGCGAAAACGAGCGCGTCTGCCGCGGACGTCCTAAAAATCAGAAATCCCACAAAGAAGGCTTGCGGGATCTGCGACAAGGAAAAACAACGAAAAAGTCGCCCCCGATCAAGCGGAGAGCTTCTTTCTTCCTTTATTTCTTCTTCTCTTCAGAACGTTTCTTCCGCCCTGGCTCGCCATTCTCTTTCTGAAACCGTGTACCTTGCTTCTCTGTCTCTTTTTGGGTTGATATGTTCTCTTCATAATTTTTTCTCCTACCGATAATAATGGTTACTATACTTCGTTCATTGTAACATTTCTTTTTTTCTTTGTCAAACGCTTTTTTGCGCTAATCGCATTTTTCCGAGAATTTATGCGCCGGCGCGGACGGGTAAGATGAGATAACAGCAGTTTTCTTTCTCCTCGCCGTGCACGATGAAGGGGGAAACGTTGGAATTGAACTCGATATAGACGAACTCTTCGTTGACCGCGCGCGCACATTCGAGAATGTATTTCGAATTCATCGCGATCTTGAGTTCGGGGCCTTCCACCCTCGCCCCCACCACTTCGGAGACGCCGCCGATGTCGGAATTGGAAGTGATGCCGATGTAATTGTCCTTGATGTCCAGGATGATGAGATTGTTTTTGTCGCTCCTCACGAGGATGGCGGCGCGCTCCACGCTCTCTTCAAAGTCCTTTCTCCTGACTTTGACGAAGGTATTGAAGGACTTGGGGAAAATGGCGTCGCGGTTGATGAATTCTCCCGCGTACAGGCGCGAAGTCAGAATGGTGTCGTTGACTTCGACGAGCATCATGCCGCGCTGCAAAAATAACTTGACTTCCCCCTCGCTTCCCGAGAGCATCTTTGCGATCTCGTTGAGCGTCCGCGCGGGGCAGATGATGCGCTTCTCTTCGGTGAGCGAGAGCAGGGGTTTTCTGCAGACCGCCATGCGGTACCCGTCGAGCGAAGTGACGACGACTCCCCCCCCTCCGATCTCAAAGAGGCAGCCCTTTAGAACGGGTCGGCTGTCGTCCTGAGCGCAGCAGAACGTCGTCTTTGCGATGAGCTCTCGGAAGGCGTCCTGCTCCATGACGAAGTGATTCTCGCTGATCGACGAATCGATGACGGGAAAATCGTCGGGCGGAAGCATCTGCATGTAAGAGACGGCGTCCTCGTACTCGATCTTGAGCCCTTTGGGGCAGGTGGTCAGGGTGATCTCGACGTCGTTGATCTTGTTGACGAAATCGGAAAAATATTTTCCGGGAACGCAGAGCTCCCCCTCTTCCAGAACGTCCGCCTTGATGATCTTTTCGATGGAGATCTCCTCATCCGTCGCGAGCAGGGACAAAATATCGTTTCTGGCGGAAAGTTTGATGCATTCGAGCACGGGCATCGTCGTCTTGGACGCGCAGGCTTTGACCACTTTCAATACGGCTTCCGAAAGATCGGCGCCTTGACAAATCAATTTCATAGCGTTCTCCTTTTCGATCATTATAGCAAAAACGCGTCGAAATTGCAAGTGCTTTCCTTCTACTCTTATTGATTTTATAGAGATTGAAAAGTAGTATCAGTAGTAGGGAAGGTGGAAAAGTGGATAACTCTGAAAGAAGGGGAAAAAGTGCTTCGGAAGAGAAAAAAACGACATTTATAAAGGAGAAAACGCCTTGAAACGCATGTGGAAAACGGCGTGGAAAAAGGAAGAATAACTTTTTGTCGAATTGTGGAAAGGTGGAGAACAAAGGGAGGGAGGGAGAAGCGGAGAGGGAAGGGATGGCGAAGGCAGACGCTCAGAAAGAGGAAACGAGGGGAAAGAGGGAGGTTATCCACGAAAGTTATTGACTTGTCGATAACTTTATCCACTTATACACCTTGCTTTTTTGTAAAAAAAGTTGTATAATGAAAGTATGGATCTGAAAAGAGCGAGAGAGCTCGTATATGAAGAAAAATTGCCGCAATTCGAACAATATTGCTCACTTTTGCGCGAATACAACGAAAAAATCAATTTAACGGCGATCAGAACGAGGGAAGATATCTTTCAGAAGCACTTTCTGGACAGTGTTTGGGGGGCAGATCTCTTTGAAGAGGGCGCAAATTGCGTCGAAATCGGTTCGGGGGGCGGATTTCCCTCCCTTCCTCTCAAGATCGTGCGGGACGATCTGTCGTTCACGCTCGTGGAGAGCGTCGGAAAAAAGTGTGAGTTTCTCAGGCAGGCTGTGGATAACTTGGGGCTTTCCCGCGTGCGGGTGATCGGAGATCGTGCGGAGACGCTCGCAAGGGACGCAGATTTTCGGGAAACATTCGACGCCGCAACCGCCCGCGCCGTCGCGCCGCTCAACGTGCTGTGCGAATATTGCCTCCCCTTCGTGCGCGTCGGCGGGAAGATGATCGCCTACAAGGGAGAGGCGGACGAGACCAAAGAGGCGGCGCGCGCCGTGACGCTGCTCGGCGGAAAGACGGAAGACGTCCTTCGCATTGAGACGGATTGGGGCACGCGGCATCTTATTATAATAAGGAAAGTTGCGCATACGCCTGCGGCGTATCCGCGCGGAAACGGAAAGGAGAGAAAAAAACCTCTATGAAATGCGCTTTGACGGGACACAGAAGGTTACCTTACAATTTCAGCAGAGAGACGCTGAGCGCGGAGCTCGAAGAACTCGTCCTCAAGGGGACGGACACGTTTTATTGCGGCATGGCGGTGGGGTTTGACATGGAAGCATGCATGGCTCTGCTGAAACTGAAAAAGAGATATCCGCTCCGCGTCGTCGCGTGCGTTCCGTGTCCCGAACAGGACGCGAAATTCACGCCCGCCCAGAGACAATTATACCACGATTTGCTCGATCGGTGCGACGAAGTGAACGTCATTTCTCCCTCTTACAGCAAAGACTGCATGCGCAAGCGCAATTACTATATGGTCGATCGCGCGGACTTCGTCTATTGCTACTTTTCGGGCAACGTACGCTCGGGGACGTATCAGACCATACGCTACGCGCAGGGAAAGGATCGGAAAATTTTTGCATACGGGTTTACGGAACAATGAGAACGATCGAAAAGACAGTTTGGGAGCGAAGCGAACGACAAAAACTCCCCATTTTTTTGACGGGAGCGCCGAAGACGGGAAAGACGGAGCTCGCGATCGCCTCAGGAGAGGCATACTGCGGGGGCGCCGTCTATCACTCCTGCGACGACGAACAGGTAAAGGAACTTGCCGCCGAGGACAGGCTGGCGGAACTCATCCCCGACAAACGCACGCTCGCGGTCTTTGACGGGGCGGAGCGCTGCGACGACGTGTGCTTTGCCGCGCGCACCTGCGCGGATATGGGTTATCGCGTCGCCGTCATCGGCAGAGAAAAGCCCAAGAGCGGTTTTCTGGTGCAGACGGTGTATTCCATGCACTTCGGAGAATGGCTCTCCCTGTGCGGCGAGGAGGCACTCGCAGAGAAAGTCAAGGAGTGCTATCAGATGAACCTTCGCATGCCCGCCAGACAGCACGCGAAGCTGAGCGAGCTGTACGCGATCTACGAAAAGACGGGCGGATTGCCCGAAGTCGGGGCGCGCTATCTCTCGACGCGTTCCGACGCGATCGTCGAGGCGAAGCGTGCAGAATATCTGTCCGCCTGTGAAACGCTCCTGACGGACGGCGACCGCACGCAGAGCGAGCGCAGAAACAAGGTGTTCGCCTCCGTCCCCGCTCAGCTCAGAAAGAGCAATCCGAAGTTTATGTACAATCTGCTCGGCAAGGGCAGCCGCGCTTCCGTGTATGAGGAAGTCGTCGAAGAGCTCGCCGCGCGCGAACTCGTCATTCGCTGCAATCTCTATCGCGATCTGAAGAAGGAGGACAAGTCGTTTTTCAAGCTGTACGCCTATGACAATCTGTTCTCCGCCTGCCGCGAAGGGGCGATCGCCGCACAGCTCCATGCGAAGGGCTATCAGCTCGGCTACCTTGAAGGCGAAGAGAAGATGGATTTCCTCTGCTTCAAGGAGGGAAAGGTGATCCCCGTCGCCGTCTCCTGTTCGCTTTACGCCGTGCGAAACTATGCGCAGCGCTACCGCCCCGAGGAGATCGTCCGCATCAGGGACGCCAATTTCGCCAGGGAGGGCATGATCAAACAGATACCGCCCTATGCGGTATTCTGTATTTAAAGGATATGACGCTGAAAGACTGCATCGCTATATATAATAAGGAAAGCCGCTTGCTCTCGTTCGAGGGCGAAGCGCTGTACGATCGGAAGAGTCCCGTCCACGCGACGGCGTCCGCTCTGGTATTCAACGAAGGACGAGACAAGGTGCTGTTTGCCTTTCACAAGATCTACCGTTCGTACGCATGGCTCGGAGGACACAACGACGGCGAGAAGGATTTTCTCGCCGTCGCTCTGCGAGAGGCGAAGGAAGAGTCCGGGCTCAGAGAGCTGACTCTCTTTTCGCGCGCGCCGCTGCATGTCGGACTTTTGCCCGTCGCGGCGCACGTTCGCCGCGGGGAGAAAGTCGAAGCGCACGAACATCTCAACGTCACGTTCGGATTCATCGCCTCCGAGAGGGAAGCGCTCACCGTCTGCGAGGAGGAAAATTCCGCTCTCGCCTGGTTGCCCGTCAAAGAGCTGGACGCCCACTGCTCCGAGCCGCACATGCTCCCGATCTATCGGGAATGCCTTGCGGCGGCGCGCGAACTTTCCGCGGAGAAGGCGCACGCCTGCTCCGTTTTGCCCGAGCGCCTGCTCCCCTGGTACGACCTGCATCGCCGCGATCTGCCCTGGAGAAGGGATATCTCCGCCTACCGCACCTGGGTGAGCGAGATCATGCTCCAGCAGACGCGCGTCGAGGCGGGCAAGAGCTACTTTCTACGCTTCTTGCGCGAGCTTCCCACGGTGTTCGACCTCGCCGCCTGTCCCGAAGACAAATTGCTCAAGCTCTGGGAGGGGCTGGGCTATTACAACCGCGCCAAGAACATGAAAAAAGCGGCGGAGATCGTCGTCGAACGGTACGGCGGCGTCTTTCCCTCCTCCGTCGAAGAGCTGACCAAACTCCCGGGCGTGGGGGAATACACGGCGGGCGCGATCGCGTCCATCGCGTACGGAGAGAGGGAACCCGCGGTGGACGGAAACGTCGTGCGCGTAATCTCCCGCGTGACGGAGGATTATCGCGTCGACCCGCGCAGGGAGATCGCGGCGCAGCTTCGCGCCGTCTATCCCGAACGGGCGGGCGACTTCACGCAGAGCCTGATGGAGATCGGCGCGCTCGTCTGCATTCCGAACGGCGCGCCTATGTGCGAACAGTGTCCTTTGCGGGAAGATTGCCTTTCGCGTAGGTTTGGCTGTGCCGGACTTCTGCCCGTTCTGCCCGAAAAGCGGGCGCGCAGCAAGAAGAAACTCTGCGTGTTTGTCATCGAGACGCCTGAGGGGACCGCGCTGCGCAAGCGGAGCGAGAAAGGCGTGCTGCGCGGCATGTGGGAGTATCCCAACGTCGAGGTGAAAGAATTTCCCGAAAAAGCGGAAATTCCTGCCGAATACGGATTGAAAAACGCACAAATCCTCGAAGTTTTCGAATATACGCACGTCTTTACCCACCTCGAATGGGAGATGCGCTGTTATCGGATTCAGGCGGACGGCGCGGACATTCCCTGCTATTCCCGCGCGTATATTTCGGAACACCTTTCCATTCCCTCCGCGTTCGCAAGGGCGGGCAGGGAACAAAAGGGCGTCAAAAAGCGATGAAACTTTTTTCGTCCCCTCTCTTCCGATCGCGGTCGGAAGGAAGGAAAAATGTATTTTTTTCGCTTAAAAAGACAAAAAACAGCAAGAAAGCGCCGAAATGTTTCGGCGCTTTCTTCGATTGACTTTGTAACGCGCGAGCAAAATCGGCTTGGCAGAGGCTTCTTGCTCTCACCGCGTGCTCCGAGAGCCCTCTTCCGCTCTCAGAGCATGCGGCGCGCGGTGATGTAGTACTTCCAGCGGGTGGGACTGATCTCTTCGATGTTCGCGTAGTCTGAGGCGGTATGTAAGATCAGGTTGTTCCCGAGGGAGAGCGCGACGGGCCAGATGCGCGCCACGCCCGTGTTGTAGTATCTGGAAGAATTGGTCATGAACAGCAGATCGCCGCGTTCGATCTCGCTCTTTTTGACTTCCGTTCCCTGAAATACCTGTGTGCGCGTGGTGGTCTGCAAGATCTTGTCCGCGCCCTCGTAGAAGATGTACTGCATGTAGGAAGAGCAGTCGAAGGCGTTCGTCGTAAATCCCGAAAGCATGGTGCCGTAGCCGTTGTGCAGTCGCGTCGCGCCGTAGACGTACGGCGTGCCGAGGTATTTGACGCCCTCTTCGATGACGGTCTCGATCTCTTCCGACGCGCGTTGCATGGTGAAGACGGTGACGTAACTCTTTGCGACGTAGGCGATCTTGCCGCGGTAGCGCGTCTCGTACCAGTTGCCCTTCTGCCCGTAATAGCCGATGAGCCGATTTTCCGAGACCTGCCCGACGACGGAATAACCCGTGCCCGCGCCGCTCCTGACGTTGAGCCCGTCCGTGTTGATGAGAAGGTAAAAGGCGTAAGTTTCCTTTTCTTCTTCCTCTTCTTCCTCTTGTTCCTCTTCCTCTTCGGGCGGCGCTTCCCCTTCGGGTTCCTCTTCGGGAAGTTCCGTTTCGTCCTCTTCGGGGAGGGTCTCGACGATGTCCGTCGTCTCGTCGAAGTCGTTCTCTTTGGGTTTGCAGCCGGTCAGCGCGAACAGAATTGTCGCGGAGGCGGTCAGCGCAAGCGTTCTGTGCAGAATTTTTTTCATAAATCATCTCCTTGTTGCCGTCTTTGTCGATCGACTTGCGAAGATGATACACGCATTTATGCGTCCCGTCAATGAAAAAATATTTCCTTTCGAGGAGATCTCTGCCAGAGCGGGGGCAAAAAAGGGAAAATTTTCCCTTCTTACTTGATTTTCTCTGGAAATTGTGTTAAGATATCTCACGTATCATAAGGAGAAAAGTATGTCAGAAGCAAATTTTACGTTTGATTCTCTCGGCTACACGCGGCCGAACGCCTCCAAGATTGCCAAAAAGAGCAAGGAATGGCTGCGCCGCGTCAGGAAGGCGAAGGACTTTTCGGAGATCGCCGCCGTCATCAAAGAGCAGGATACCTTTTTGAAACAGCTCGACACTGCCGTCAGCATCGCGCACATCCGCCACACAGTGAACACCGCGGACGAATTTTACGACGCGGAAATGGCGTACATCCGCCGCAAGCTGCCCGTGCTCTCCGTCGGATTTTTCAAGATCGCGAAGGCGCTCGTGCAGAGCCCCTTCCGCAAGCAGATCGACGAGACGTTCGGCGCGGAATACTGCAAGGGCACCGAGCTTCAGCTCAAGGCATTCACGCCGAAAAACGTATCTCTTCTGCAAAAGGAGAGCAAACTGACTTCGGAATACGAAAAGCTTATGAGCGCGGCGCAGATCCCCTTCCGCGGCGAGACGGTCAACCTCTACGGCATACAGAAGTATTTCACCGACCCCGACAGGGAGACGAGAAAGGAGGCGTTCGCGGCGTATTCCGCCTTCTATGCGAATCTGGAGCCCAAGCTCGAGAGCATCTTCGACGGGCTCGTGAAGAACCGCACCAAGCAGGCGAAAAACCTCGGTTTTGCGACGTACACGCCGCTGGGGTATCTCAACCAGGGCAGGACGGACTACGGCAAAGAGGAAGTCGCTTCCTTCCGCGAGCAGGTGAGGGAGTACCTCGTCCCCGTCTGCGAGGCGCTCTACAAGGCGCAGGCGAAGCGCATCGGCGTCGATAAGATCATGGCGTACGACGAGAAATTCATCTTCCCGGACGGCAACGCCGTCCCCGCGGGAGACAGGGAATACCTCGTGGAAGAGGCGAGAAAGATGTATCGGGACATTTCCCCCGAGACGGGCGCCTTCATCGATTTCATGATCGATCACGAGCTGATGGATCTCGACAACAAGCCGAACAAGGCTTCGACGGGATATTGCACCGACCTTCCCATGTACGGCGCGCCCTTCGTCTTTTCCTGTTTCAATCACACGACTTCCGACGTCGACGTGCTCACGCACGAGCTCGGCCACGCCTTCGCGGGGTACGAGGCGATGCGCGCGCAGGAGCTGTCCGCCTATGCGGGCGTATCGACGGACATCGCGGAGATCCATTCCATGGCGATGGAGCAGTTCGCCTATCCGTACGCCGAGCAGTTTTTCGGCGAGGGCGCGGACAAATACCGCTTCCAGCACCTGCAGGAGGCGATCACCTTCGTCCCCTTCGGCGTCGCGGTGGACGAGTTTCAGCACATCGTGTACGAGAACCCCTCGCTCACGCCCAAGGAGCGCACTGCCTGCTGGCGGGAGCTCGAAAAGAAATACATGCCCTGGCGCGCCTATGCGGACGATCCGTTCATGGAGCGGGGCGGATACTGGTATCACAAATTGCACATCTTCCAGTATCCTTTCTATTATATCAATTACACGCTCACGACGATGGGCGCGATGGAATTCAAAAAGCGGTACGCCGAGGACAGGGAGCGCGCCCTGCGCGACTATATTGCGCTCTGCCGCGCGGGCGGGAGCAAGAGCTATCTCGAACTTCTGCGCCTCGCCGAGCTCTCCGTCCCCTTCGAGGCGGGCAGCGTCGAGCGCGCCATGTCTTACGCCGTCGGCATCGTGAACGAGGCGATCGCAAAGGAGAACGCATGAAAGAACAACTCAGAAAATACGCGACTCTGCTCGCAAAGAAGGGTCTGAACGTACAGAAGGGGCAGGAGGTATGGATCCAGGCCGATCTCGATCAGCCCGAATTCGTGACGATGGCGGCGGAAGCCTGCTACGAAGCGGGGGCGAGCAGCGTCACCGTCGAGTGGAGCCATCAGCCCCTCTCGCGCCTGCACGCGCAGCGCCGTTCACTGGAGACGATGTCCAAGGTGACTTCGTGGGAAGAGGAAAAGATGCGCTACCAGACGCGGGAAAAGCCCTGCCGCCTGCACATTCTGTCTTCCGACCCCGACGGCATGAAGGGCGTCGATCAGGAAAAGCTCATGAAGGCGAGCGTCGCGCGCTATCCCGTCGTCAAGCCCTATCAGGAGGCGCTCGCCAACCATCAACAGTGGTGCATCGCGGCAGTGCCCGGCAAGGCGTGGGCGAAGAAGCTGTTTCCCGATCTGTCCGAGGCGGAAGCCGAAGAGAAAATGTGGGACGCCATTTTATACGCGTCGCGCGCGGACGGCGAGGACCCCTGCAAGGCGTGGGACGAACACAACGCGTCTCTCGCCGAGAGATGCAAGGCGCTCAACGACCTGCATCTGACTGCTCTTTGCTATCGCTCCGCGAACGGGACCGACCTCAAAGTCGGGCTTATGGACGAGAGTTTGTTCTGCGGCGGCGGCGAGCAGTCCCTCGAGGGCGTCTTCTTCAATCCGAACATCCCGAGCGAGGAAATCTTCACCACGCCCAAGGCGGGAGAAGCGGAGGGCGTCGTCGTTTCGACAAAACCTCTCTCCTACCGCGGCGAGCTCATCGAGGACTTTTCCCTGCGCTTCGAGGGCGGGAAGGTCGTCGAAGTCAAGGCGAAAAAGGGCGAAGAACTGCTCAGACAGATGGTCTCGACGGACGAAGGCGCCTGCAAGCTGGGCGAATGCGCGCTGATCGCCTACGACTCGCCCATCGGCAACATGAACCTCTTGTTTTATAACACCCTCTTCGACGAAAACGCGAGCTGCCACCTCGCGCTGGGCAGGGGGTACAACGACTGCGTGCGCGATTACGGAAAATACACGCAGGAAGAACTGCGCGCGCTCGGCGTGAACGACTCGATGATCCACGTCGATTTTATGATCGGCAGCGCCGATCTCAGCGTCGTCGGCGTCAGAAAGGACGGGACGAAGGTGACGCTGTTTGAAAACGGCAACTGGGCGCTCTGAAGGCGAAGGACGGGAGAGGGAGACCTCTCCTTATTCTTCTGATTTCCAAAAAACCAAAAAAAATCCAAAAAAGTCAAAAAAAGTGAGAAAAAACAGTTGACAAGAGTGAAAGCGGTGTGGTATTATATGCGAGCTTTCAAGGAACGGAGCCGCAAGGCGCCGAAAAGACGGCGA
>CALVME010000004.1 GCA_944342055.1 uncultured Clostridia bacterium
CATATCGGGAGATGGGATATAAAGCAAAACTTGCTTTGGAATTGTATATCTGAGCGGCGGAAACCTTCATTTCGCATTTTTTGTCAAATGCAAAATTTGCGAAATAAGAATGATGCGTGCAGAATGAAAGATAATAGTCCCGAGGGCAAGATTTATCATAGTCTCGGGACCGTGTTTTTCGGAAAGGGAATGCGGATGTCGAAACGGACAGCTTTGCGCAGGCGCTCGCGGAAGCGACCCCCGATTACATCGTCGTCGCTTTGGGCAGCGAGCAGAGGAACATAAGGACGGAGCTGTATCTTCGCAGATTTTACGGGTTTTCCCCGCGGATACATGTGCTGACGGACCACGCTGACACGGAGGAGAAAATCATTTCAGAGCTCAACGTCAGCGACTGGCATTATTCGCATGAGGCGGAACAATTTGAAAGAAGGGAATCCGTATCTCTCGGTTTATTGCCGTTCGGCAGTTATGACGAGACGTACGGCGGGCTGCGCTTCTCCGATAACTTTACGGATTTATTGGCATTGTCTGTAAATGCCGTGCGGTTCGGCATCGCATGCGTCGACGAACGCAACGATCTGAAACGCCTGCGCAATCTCCTCAATAAAGTTGAATTTTATAAAAATTATTCTTATGCCTATGCCGTGTCGATCTCGTACAAATTGCGGATCATGGGGCTTGCGTTCGTCGATGACGGGAAAGGCGATCTGAGCGCGCTGGAAGAGGCGCTGCCTGAATGGGAAGATGTGCTTGTCGCGCAGGAAAACGAACGCTGGTGTTGCTACATGCGCACCCAAGGTTGGAGAGAACTGCCCGTTGCCGAGGTGAGAGACGGCGTGTATCAGGACAAAGTCAGAAAATTGCATGCGCGCCTGGCGCCTGAAAACGTCGATCGGTTATCGGAGGCGGTCGGGAGAGATTTCAGAAAAGAGGACAGAGACAACGTCTATCGTTTGACCTCCGTGATACGGCTGGCGAACAGCATGACCGACAGACCGTATTCGGTGGCAAAGGCGGTCAAAACAAATCGGCAATGACCGCGCTTCATGGCGGGAATGCGCAATCCGAATCGCGGCGGATCGCGCGGCGTTCAGATGATCCTGCGTTTTCGTTCTGACCGACGGCTTTGACGTCCGCCGCGCGCCGTTTCGGGCGTGCGCGCGGTCGCCCGAAACGGCGCTTCCTGCGGTGTTGCGGGGTTTTGGGATTTTTCGGATGACCTTTCCTTGTTCCGCGGATGAACGGGGCTTTGGCGGACAGATCGCCGAAAAAGGCGGGCGGCCTTTCCCGAGAGGGGAAAGGCCGCCCGCCTTTTTTGAAATCGTCTTTCGGCGAATTGTTACATCGCTGCGTCACCATATCGTCGGAGTGCCGTTGACGTAGTGCCAATACTGCCCTTCTCCCGTCGGCGCCGTTTCGCTGTAAAAGTACAGCTTGATCTTTCCATGGATTCCGGGCATATATTTCGATTCGTTCTTGTAGATGTCGACGTTTTCCCAATCGGCTTCCGTACCGAGGTAGTAATAATCGGGATACTGCGTGAAGAACCCCGAAGACTCTTCGAAGTAGACATCGTAACCAAAAGCGCCTATGTCGAAATATTTGATGCTCTTCGGCACGATGACTTCATCGATCTCGCAACTCTGGAATGCCCACATCTCCAGGCGCTCCAGATTGGCAGGCAGGACCAGCAACCCTTCAAACGCGGAGCCTGTAAAGGAGGAATTTTCGATCACCGTCAGCTTATCCGGCAGGCGCGAGGAGTAAAAGCCCTCTTTGTCGAAATTTCCTCTGCCGATATACTCGAGAGTCTGCGGAAGTTCAAAGGGATTCAGCTTTTCTCCTTCGAGTGCATTCCTCCCGATATAGGCGACGTTTTGCGACATGGTGACGTATTCGAGGTTATGGCAGCCGCCGAACGCATACTGTCCGATGATCTCCACGCTGTCGGGAATGGTCAGCTTTTTCAAGGGGAAGACATCGGAAGTGGGAGCGTAAAAGGCATATTCCGCGATGCTGCATGTACCGGACAGGACGGTATATTCTTCGCCTCTGAACTGATAGCCGTTGATGAGATGCCCGTCGACATACAACACGCCGTCGACCCGGAATTCCTCGTTTTCATATAGGCCGGTGCCGAAGAATGCGTCCTTCTCGATCAGGATGGGATGGTTCGGCATATCCACAGACATCAGGTCGGAGCAATAACGGAACGCATCCTTCCCGATCCGCTCTACTTTTTCGGGAATGGAGACGGAACGCAGATTATTGTGTGAATGCCCAGCTCTATCCAAAAATATTTTGTAATATTCAGATGCGGCTCTGCCTTGTAACATTGATATCTGTTTCTGTACGAAAGGCAGAATAACAATACAAGCAATGCTTCGATCAGGTAATTTACAAACAGCAAATGAGGGGTAAACCCGACAAGCAAAAACATTCCTTCCAGCGCCCATGCCGCCATAAAAGGCGCGCCGATCCACGGAAGTATTTTTTGCGGATTTTTCATTTCAATTTCTTGTTTCATCGCACCGATTCAGAATCCATATGTCTGAGAATTTTCTGCTTGGAAAAATATATAAGCGAGATGATGACACCCTCGTTTATGCATTTTCCTTGAAAAATGATGCGATCCGCGTTATCGCCTGCTCGAAACAGCCGATCTGTTCGCGCACCGTTTTTTCACTCGTATAAAAATTCTTTTTCATCCTGCCGCTCGCCACAATTTCGATAAATCCGTGCCGCGCAGAGGGATAATCGCATAGCTTGCAATTCACTCCCGCCTCTTGCAGAAGTTTGGCAAAACCTATGCCGTCTACGCGCAACGAGTCGCTTCCGCCGACAATCACGAGCGAAGGCGGCAACTTGCCCGCCTCTTCTCTGCTCATCCGAAGCGGATTGACGAAAGTACTTTCTTTCTGAGCAGGCTCGGAACAGTATTTTCGGCAAAACAAATCGAGAACGTGTCCCGGGATGCTTGCGGACAAAAATTTCCTCTTGTTTACGGCAACTTCCAACCAAGGATAATTGAGCACGGCGAGCCTGATCTTACCATATTTCCGCGCAAGCGCCACGGCAAGATTAGCCCCCGCGCTGTGACCGATCACAAATATCTTTTCTCTGTCAAACGTAAGAGAATCGTCCGCAAGCATGCCCTGCAACAAGTCGCAACAATCATTGATCGCCGTCGGAAATTTCCATTTCGGCGCGAGGCGATAATCAAGGGATACCGTACAAAATCCCGTCTCCTCTCGCAGACGCTCGCAAAGTTTTTCGTCGCCCTCTGCGTCGCCCGTCGCGAATCCTCCTCCGTGAATGTCCACAATGAGCGGCATTCCTTCGCACTCAGCGGCAAAATATAGCGCTTTCAACTTATAGCCGTCACTCGCGGAATAATGCAGTTTACGCATCTTTGACCTCCTTTCCGTTTGCATCAGACAAATGCATTCCCCTGAAAGCAAAAAACGACAAAACAATAGGCTCTGCTTTCATTCGCCGTCTTTTGTCTGACGCAGTCACGCTCCCGACTGATTCTCTTTCCTTCTGCGGCGTGACTTTTTTTCATTATAACATTTTTTTTGCTTTTCGTCAATGCACTCCGCATTTTTGCCTTCAAAGACGGATTTTGCGATCGCGCCATGACGCGTTTGATTTTACCGTATCGGCGGCGAACGCCTTTTTTTCGATGTACCGTCTGTATTTATCCCTAAAGCGTCATCGCTCTAAAAATACTGCAATCAAATGCGTACTCCCATGCGTCGCTTTTTTCATCGCTCTGTATTTTGCCAAGCGACAGAAGGAAGTCAAATCGCCTGTTGAAAACCCTTTGCCACAAAAACAAAAATGAGCCCGACGTTTGTCGGGCTCATCCTATAACTGATGCATTTGTCCTTGCTTTTCAGTTGCTTGATTGCAAAATCTTCCTCTCGTCAAGCGCATCATTTCTCGATGAACGAATAAATCTTAGCAAAGAATTCACCTAAAAGGATCTCTTTCTTGTACAAGACTGCACCGATCACATACGCCAGCAACAGCAGTCCTGCAATGCTGCCAAGCGTGATGCCGACGATCGCTCCGGTCGAAAGACCTTCGGAAGCAACGTCCTCATATACCGCAGTCAAAGCAATCGATTCGTCTGCGATGAACGTATAAATCGCATCTTCGCTTACGATCGTCTTGCCGCCGTCAATGCTCCAGCCCTTGAATTCCTTGCCTTCTTCCGCGACATCCGCGATGACGGTGATCTGCGTATCCTTATCGATGAGGATGGAAGAATCCTGCATGCCTTCGATCGTGCCGCCGCTTATGGTTATCGTCACCTGAAGTTCGCTCATCGCACCGCCACAACTGTCGCAAGAACCGTCCTTGTCTTCATCCAGATGACCGAACGCCTCAACGATCACCGTATTGCGTGAGAGCTCTTCTCCGCATACCGCACAGTAGATCACTTCGTCGTAGGAACCGTCCTCCGTGCAGGTCGCCGCGATCTCGTTTTCACGGACCGCCTCGCCCGCCGTATGACCGAGCGCATCAACGATCACCGCATTGCGAGAGAGTTCTTCTCCGCATACCGTACAGTAGATCACTTCGTCGTAGGAGCCGTCCTCCGTGCAGGTCGCCGCGATCTCGTTTTCACGGACCGCCTCGCCTGCCGTATGGCCGAGCGCCTCTCCATAGACGAACGTCGCCGTACCTTTGGCTCCGCAGCCGCAGCTATAGTAGTACGTTACAGGCGCGGTACAAGTCGCAGCGGTTGCCAAATAGCGATCGGTTACCACTTGTCTGTTGTAGACGTGAGATACAAAGCCGCCGTATTCCGTGCCGCAAACTTCGCAGACCGCTCTATGCGTGCAGGAAGCCATGCCACCCGTATGCTCGTTTACCGTAACCATAAGTTCTGCGGTGACGATGAGATAATTATCCGTATCGTCGGGAGTAAAGATTGCCGCAAAGCTGTACACGCCCGCGCCGCCGACGCTCACAGAATCATCTGCCCACGTCCAGCCTTCTGCCAGCTTGACATCTGCCAGAATATGATCGACGCAAACGGTCAGATCGGTCGGCAGCGAAACATTCGGCTCAGCCTTTGCGATGCTCCAAGCAATCGTTCCGTCGAACGAAGCGTCGCTCCATACATAGTTGTCGCTCTCCAGCGTGAGCGTCGCTTCGTACTCGCCTGCATTGATCGCACTGCCGCCGACTACGCTGTAATGCTCGCCTGCCGCTACGCCGATCTGCTCGATTCCGTTATAGATCAACTCTTCCGCCGCCTCGGGTACCGTGACGATGGCCTTCTTGACGATCCATGTGAACGTCACTGCATCGTCTCCGCCGTCCGTCCACTGATAATTCGCTGCGTCCTTCAGGGTAATCGTTACCGTGTACCCGCTCTCGTTCGCATTCGTCTGCTTGTTGCCCGCAATGCTCATCGTAGCTTCGTCATACCCTTCGGGAACGTAGGTAAGTTCGCTGCCCGTATAGGTGAAGCTGTCCGTGTTTTCCGTAGGACGCGCTATGGTCGCCTTCTCAATGGCAAACTCAGCCGTCGTCGTGCCGATCAGATTGTAGTTCTCATCCGCGATCGTCGCAGTTACCGTGTAGGTGCCCGCGTCGGTCGGCACTGCCGTGCTGTCATAGCCCTCGCCCGTATACGTGAGCGTGATAACAGGATCGTATGTGCCAACAAGTCCGTTGAGCACGGCAGTCGCGCCCGTTA
>CALVME010000005.1 GCA_944342055.1 uncultured Clostridia bacterium
ATTCGCGACAAGATCGCCATGTTCTGCAACGTCGAACCCGATTGCTGCATCGAAAATATGACCGTACCCGTGCTCTACGAGGCGCCCATGATGCTTGAAAAGAGCAACTTCTCCTCCGTGGTGTGCAGGATTCTCCGTCTGGATCCGAGGACGCTGAACGCTTCCGAGTGGGAGGCGATGCTCGACCGCGTCCATTCGAGGAGCAAGGACGTGGAAATTGCGCTCTGCGGCAAATACGTGCAATTGCACGACGCGTATCTCTCCGTCGCCGAGGCGCTTACCCACGCAGGGTTCGAAAACGGCGCCCGCGTGCATATTCGCTGGGTGGATACCGAGCCCCTCACGAAGGAAAACGTTCAAGAGGCGCTCAACGGCGTGGACGGTATCATTCTGCCGGGGGGATTTGGCAACCGCGGCATCGAGGGCATGATCCTCTGCGCACAGTACGCGCGTGAGAACAACGTGCCGTATTTCGGCATTTGCCTCGGCATGCAGGTCGCAGTCATGGAGTTTGCGCGCAATGTGCTCGGTTACAAGGACGCGAACTCTTCCGAATTCAATCCCGAAACGCAGCATCCCGTCATCGACCTGATGCCAGATCAGTACGGCGTCAAGATGGGCGGCACGATGCGCCTCGGCGCGTACCCGTGCAAGATTCTCGGACCCATTTTGAAGCGCGCTTACGGCAAAGACCTCGTATCCGAGCGGCACAGACATCGCTTCGAGTTCAACAACGACTACAGGGACGCCATGGAGCGGCACGGCATGATCATCTCCGGTACCTCTCCCGACGGACATCTGTGCGAAGCGGTGGAGATCCCCGCAAACGATTTTTACGTCGGCGTGCAGTTCCATCCGGAATTCAAATCCCGCCCGAACAGCGCGCAACCCATTTTCCGCGAGTTCATCGGCGCGGCAGTCGATTATAAGGAAAAGAAAGCATGAAAATCAACACAAATTACGACAACGTATCGCAGAGCTATCTTTTTTCCACCATTGCGAAAAAAGTAGCGGCATATGCGGCGGCGCATCCCGATAAAAAGATCATCAAGCTCGGCATCGGAGACGTCACGCTTCCGCTCGCCCCCGCCGTCATCGAGGCGCTGCACGGCGCCGTGGACGAGATGGGAAAAAAGGAGACGTTTCACGGCTACGGCCCCGAGCAGGGCTATGGATTTCTGAAAGATTCCATCGCGCAGTACTATGCGCAGAAGGGCGTGACGCTCGCGAGCGACGAAATATTTATCTCCGACGGCGCAAAGTCGGATATCGGCAACATTCTCGACCTGTTTGCGACGGACAACGTCGTGCTCGTACCCGACCCCGTCTATCCCGTGTACGTCGATACCAACGTCATGGCGGGCAGAAAGATCATCTTCGCGGACGCTACGGCGGAAAACGGATTTTTGCCGATGCCCGACTTCGGCGTGGATGCCGACCTGATCTACATCTGCTCGCCCAACAATCCGACGGGCGCGGCATATACGAAGGAACAGCTCCGCGTCTGGGTGGAGTACGCGCGCGAAAAGGGCGCGATTATCCTGTTCGACGCGGCATACGAGTGCTTCATCACGGACGATTCTCTGGCGCAGAGCATCTACCAGGTCGAGGGTGCGAAGGAATGCGCGATCGAATTCTGCTCTTTTTCGAAGATCGCAGGTTTTACGGGTACCCGCTGCGGTTACACCGTCGTGCCTGACGCGATCGCGGGCGGAAAGCTCAATCATATGTGGCTGCGCCGTCAGACGACGAAGTTCAACGGCGTGCCCTACATCGTACAGCGCGGCGCGGCAGCCGTCTTTACCGAGCGCGGCATGGCGCAGATCAAGGCAAATCTCGCGGTCTATCAGTCGAACGCAAAGCGCATCGCCGCCTGCATGGACGAACTCGGCGTCTGGTATACGGGCGGAAAGAATTCTCCCTATATCTGGCTGCGCTGTCCGAAGTTCGACAAGAGCTGGGAGTTCTTCGACTATCTGCTCGAAAGCGCCACCGTCGTCGGCACGCCCGGCGCGGGATTCGGCGTCAACGGCGAAGGCTTCTTCCGCCTGACGGCGTTCAATACGCCCGAAGCGACGGCAGAGGCATGCGAGCGCATCAAAAAACTCTTCTCATGACCGATTACACTCTGTTGTGCGAACAGCTTTCGGCGCTGACGGAAGGAGAGGACGATCTCGTCTGCAACCTCGCGAACGCCGCGGCGTTGCTCTGGCAGTCGCTCGAAGACATCAACTGGGCGGGACTTTATCTCGTCAAAGGGGAGGAGCTCGTCCTCGCTCCCTTCCAGGGCAAACCCGCTTGCCGCAGGATCCCGAAATCGCGCGGGGTGTGCGGCGCGGCATGGCGGGAGGGTCGCACGCAGGTCGTCTCCGACGTGCATGTCTTCGCGGGACACATCGTTTGCGACGCAGATTCCCGCTCCGAGATCGTCGTTCCGCTCAGTCGCGGCCCCGCGGTCGTGGGCGTGCTGGACATCGACAGCCCCGTCCCTTCGCGTTTTTCCGAAGCGGACCGCATCGGGCTCGAAGCGTTTGCCGCGCGCATCGAAGAGTTGTTCTGACGGAAATGTCTTCGGAAATCGAAGGCAGGCAAACCTTCCAAGAAATCATCATCGAAACAAAGAAGGGCGGACGCCTTTGAGGCGTCCGCCCTTCTTTTGCGCGCACAGACGGCGTCTGTGCGCTTGTGTCGTGCGTGGGCGCGGGAACGCCCGTCTGTTTCGGAAGAAAGAAGTCAAAACCACTCTTTCGGCGTCCGACGATCGTCTCCGCTCCGCATTCGGATCCTTCGTGCGTCAGTGCTTGTTCGGACACCCTGCTCTTTGCGAAATTATGGTTTGATTTCCTCCTCGCCTCTTTGGTCAGGGCGCCTGCGTCGGCGATCATTCGGGAAGGACCGCCTTGAGCGCTTGCCAGAGCGTGGACACGGGCACGATCTCGATCTTATCTCTGTGCTTTTCGCATGCCGCTTTGTTTTTTGCGGGGATGACTACCCGCGTAAATCCCATTTTGACGCACTCGTTGACGCGCTTTTCAGCGTTGGATACGCCGCGCACCTCTCCCGTCAGCCCGATCTCTCCGAAGACGGCGGTGCCTTTGTCGACGGGGATGCCCTTGAAGGCGGAGGCGAGTGCCACGCATACGGCGAGATCTACGCTCGGTTCGCTGAGCTTGATGCCGCCCATGGCGTTGAGGTAGACGTCCTGGTTGAAGAGGGGGATGCCGCACCGCTTTTCGAGCACGGCGATGAGCACCGCGAGTTTGTTGTAATCGATGCCGAGGGGCATGCGGCGGGGGAGTCCGAACGCGGTCTTGGCGATGAGCGTCTGCAGTTCCACCATGACGCAACGGTTGCCCGTCTCGGAGGGAGTGACTGCGGAGCCTGCGGATTCGCCGCGCCTGTCCGAAAGAAAGAGGGCGGCGTAGTCCTTGACGCCGACGAGCCCGCCCTCCGTCATTTCAAACACGCCGATCTCCTGCACGGAGCCGAATCGGTTTTTGACGGAGCGGAGCAGCCGGAAGTTGTCTTCCCGCTCGCCCTCGAAATAGAGGACGGTGTCCATGATGTGTTCGAGCACCTTCGGCCCCGCGAGCGCGCCTTCCTTGGTGACGTGACCGACGAGGAAGAAGGTGATGCCTTTGGCTTTGGCGATGCGCATGAGTTTTGCCGCGCATTCGCGTATCTGTCCGACCGAACCCGCCGCCGAGGACAGCTGTTCGGTATAAACGGCCTGAATGCTGTCGATAATCGCAAAGCGGACGCCTTCAAAGGCGGTTTCCGCGTCTTCGAGGCAGGTTTCGTTGAGCAGATAGAAGTGCTCCGTCCTGAGCCCCAACCGCTCGCAGCGGAGTTTGACCTGCGAACAGCTCTCTTCCGCGCAGACGTACAGCACTTTGCCGTGCGCCGAAAGGTTGGCGGCGACCTGCGTGAGCAGGGTGCTCTTGCCGATGCCCGGATCGCCGCCGATGAGGACGAGGGAACCCGGCACGATGCCGCCGCCGAGTACGTTGTCGAATTCCGCGATGCCGCTCGGCACGCGGGTGAAGCGCTCATAGGCGACTTCGGAGAGAAGGACGGGCTTTTTGCTCCCTCCCGTCCTGAGCCCGATTCCCGATCTGCTCGGCGCGCTCTGCGCGACGGGCTCTTCCGTCATCGTGTTGAATTTTCCGCAGGAGGGACAGCGTCCGAGCCATTTCGGGCTGGTCGCGCCGCATTCCGAACATACAAACTGTGAAGTGGGTTTTGCCATGTTATGCCATCCTTGCGACGGTCGCGATCGCCGTCACCGTGATCCCTTTTTTCTCCCCGATGTAGCCGAGCCCTTCGTTGGTGCCTGCGGTGATGCCGACGTCGTCGGGCGAGAGCCCGCATGTGCGGGCGATCGCTTCTCGCATGCCGTCGATGTAGGGGGAGAGCTTGGGGATCTGCGCCTGTATCGCGGCGGAAAGGTGTATGGGGCGCATGCCGCGCTCCCGCAGCAGTTCCAACACGACGGCGAGCAGTTTCAGGCTGTCCGCGCCCCGATAGGCGGGGTCGGTGTCGGGGAAATAGTGCCCGATGTCGCTTAAGCCCGCGGCGGACAAGAGCGCGTCCATTGCGGCGTGAACGAGCACGTCTCCGTCGCTGTGGGCGATGAGCCCTGAGGGAGAGGGGATGCGCATGCCGCCGAGCGTGATATAATCTTGGTTTGCGCCGAAGGCGTGGGTGTCGATGCCGACGCCCGTTACATAGATCTCATGCATAAAGTCTTCCCGAAAAGTGAGTTTCTGATTGACGGGATCTCCGATAAAGAGGTGTGCGGGTGCGATGAACGCGGAAAAGAGGGAGGAGTCGTCCGTAAACGTCTTGTCTCCCGCCAGTTCGTAGGCGCGGCGCAGGCTCGCCGTAAGGAATCCCTGCGGGGTCTGTACGGTGTAGACGCTCTCGCGCGCAGGCACGCTCGCCACGCATTCCGCCGCGGCGAGGACGGTCGTGTCTGTGGCGGGCAGGGCGCACACGCCGCTGCCGTACCGCTTTACGCTCTCGACGCAGTCTTCGACGATATTTTTCGTCACGAACGGGCGAGCGCCGTCGTGAATGAGCACGATGTCGCCTCTGACTTCTTGCAGGGCGTTTTTGACGGACTGCGTGCGCGTCTCGCCGCCGAGTACGACGCGGCAGCGGGGGAAGCGGGAGGCGATCTCTTTCATGCGCGCAAGGTCGCGTTCGGACGCCGTCAGCAGGATCTCGTCAAAGTTGGCAAACGCGGCGATCGTCCGCTCGATCACGCTCGTCCGCCCCAGGGGGCGAAAGAGTTTGTTTTCCGCAAAACCCGCTCTCGAGCCCCTGCCTGCCGCACAGATGACGACGCTGATCATGGCAGTATCTCGTAGAGGGAAGCAGCCTCTTCCTTCCTGACCGTCTCTTTGACGTTCAGGACGCGGAAACGGAGGGAACCTGTCGCATAGCGGATCTCGACCTCGTCTCCCTCTTTGACCTGATAGGCGGGTTTGACTTCTCTCCCGCCGACGATCACTTTGCCCGCGTCGCAGGCTTCCTGCGCGACGGTTCTGCGCTTCAAAATTCTCGAGACTTTGAGAAATTTATCGATTCTCATCGGTTTTTGGCTTCCTTTGAAATTTTTTTGAAAACACGATTGAAAACAGTTGACAAATGGGAGCAATTCCTCTATAATATCACAATGTATCATTATCGGAAATATGCCCTTTTTTCGATTTTTGCTCATTTTGCACAAAAAATAACCGCAAAAACAGCCTGCGTTCTCCAGCGTTTCTCGGGTTATTATACACGCAAAAGCGGAATTTGTAAAGGGGTTTTGTGAAAAAGTTTTCCGATCGGAAATTTGTTAACCTTCGATTTTTTTCGGTGAAAAGATATATACGGAAGATCGCCTGTGAGTTAAAATATTTTTAAGGAGTTTGAAGTAACCGATGAACTTACCAATTCAAAAGTACGGCAAGAACGAAAGAAGGAAATTCGGAAAGATCAATGAAGTCATTGACATTCCCGACCTTGTCGAGATCCAGAAAGATTCGTACAATTCCTTCATCAACGAAGGGATCGGCGAAGTCTTTGAAGATTTCTCGCCCATCACCGATTATTCCGATCACTTTGAACTGTACTTCCTCGATCATCATTTCGGCACGACGCCCAAATATGACGAGAAAGAGTGCAGAAATAGGGACGCGACGTATGCGCTGCCTCTCTATGTCAAGGTGCGCCTGGTCAAAAAGGAGAAGGGCGTGGTCCTCGATCACGACGTGTTCATGGGCGACATTCCTCTGATGACTGAAAACGGCTCTTTCATCATCAACGGTGCGGAGCGCGTCATCGTCTCTCAGCTTGTCCGTTCTTCCGGCGTCTACAACGAGTCCAACAAGGACGACTCCGGCAAGGAAATGTTCAAAACCACGGTCATTCCCAACCGCGGCGCATGGCTCGAGCTCGAGCAGGATTCCCAGAACGTCCTTTGGGTCCACGTCGACAGGAAGCGCAAGATCTGCGCTACCGTCCTTCTGCGTGCGCTCGGCTACGGTTCGGACAGGGCGCTCACCGATCTCTTCACCGGAGATCAGATGATCCTCGACACCATCGAAAAGGATACGACCAAGTCGGACACCGAGGGCATGATCGAACTCTATCGCAAACTGCGCCCGGGCGAAGTGCCTACGGAAGAATCCGTCCGTCAGCAGCTTTACAACCTCTTCTTCGATCCCCGCCGCTACGACGTCGTCAAGGTCGGCCGCTATAAGTTCAACAAAAAGCTCAATCTCGCCTATCGTCTGCCGGGCTGCAAGCTCGCAGACATGATCGTGCATCCCGAGACGGGCGAAATTCTGGCGGAAGCGGGCGAAGTCGTCAGCGAAGAGAAGGCGTGGGAGATCCAGGACGCGGGCGTCAACGAGGCGTTCGTGCTCGTATCCGATCCCGTGCAGGGCGAGATCCGCCACAAGATCATCGCGAACAACACCGTCAACTTCAAGGCGGTCTCCGCATGGAACCCCAAGAAGC
>CALVME010000006.1 GCA_944342055.1 uncultured Clostridia bacterium
TCCTCCTCGGTCGCGGCGACGCCGCCGCCCGCGCCGCCGAGCGTAAAGGCGGGGCGCACGATGACGGGATAGCCGATCTTTTCCGCGATCGCCACGCACTCGTCCACCGTGTAAGCGATGTCGGAAGGCACCACGGGCTGACCGATCTTCTGCATGGTCTCCTTGAACAGCTCTCTGTCCTCCGCCCTGTCGATGGCGTCGAGCTTCGTGCCGATGAGCTTGCCGCCCCAAGCGTCGAGGAAGCCCTCTTTCGCGAGCTGACAGCCGAGCGTAAGCCCCGTCTGTCCGCCGAGGGAAGCCAGCAGGCTGTCGGGGCGCTCCTTGATGAAGATTCTCTTGAGGCTCTCCTTGGTGAGCGGTTCCAGATAGATCTCGTCCGCGAGCGCCTTGTCCGTCATGATCGTCGCGGGGTTGGAGTTGCAGAGCACGACGTTGAGCCCCTCTTTTTTGAGGACGCGGCATGCCTGCGCGCCCGCATAGTCAAATTCTGCCGCCTGTCCGATGACGATGGGTCCCGAACCGATTACAAGCACCTTTTTGATCTCACTTCTTTTCGGCATGATCTTTCTCCTTGTTCATGTTGTCGATGAAACGGTCGAAGAGGAATCCGCAGTCGAGCGGACCTCCGCACGCCTCGGGGTGGAACTGCACCGTAAATGCGTTGATTTCGTCGTAATCCACGCCTTCGCAGGTATTGTCGTTCGCGTTGACGAAGCTCAGCCTCGCATGCGCGGGAAGGGTATCAGAGAGCACCTCGTAGCCGTGGTTCTGGCTGGAGATATAGACGCGCCCCGTCTTTAAGTCTTTGACGGGCTGATTGGCGCCCCTGTGTCCGTACTTCATCTTGCCCGTCTTTGCGCCCATGGCGAGCGCAAACAGCTGATGTCCGAGGCAGATGCCGAAGACGGGAAGGCGACCCGCAAACTTTCCGATCTCCTCGATGATCCCGACGTTCTCGGCAGGATCTCCGGGACCGTTGGTCAGCATAACGCCGTCGGGATGATAGGAAAGCACCTGTTCCGCCGTCGTGTTCGCAGGAACCACGATCGTCCGACAACCGCGCTTGACGAGCTCTCGCTCGATGTTCCTCTTTGCGCCGAAGTCGTAGACGACGACGGTGTATTCCGCATTCTCGTCCCCGTCGACGGTGACTGTATCGCAGGTCACCGCTTCCACCGCGCCCCGCACTTTATAAGATTCCAAGGCTGAGAAATCGGTCAGCGGTTCGCGCGTGATGGCGGCGTTCATGACGCCTGCTTCGCGCACGATCTTGGTCAGCTCGCGCGTGTCGACGCCGTAAACGCCGATGATGTTCTGCGCCTTAAGATAGGCGTCGAGGTCGCCTTCGCACCTGAAATTGGAGGGTGCCTCGCACCATTCGCGCACGACGTAAGCGGACACCCAGGAACGCTTGCTCTCGCTGTCCTTGGGGATCATGCCGTAGTTGCCGATGAGCGGGAACGTCTGCGTTACGATCTGCCCGTAATAGCTCGGATCCGTCAGCGTCTCGATGTAGCCCGTCATGCCCGTCGTAAACACGAGCTCGCCGACCGTCTCACCGATCGCGCCGAAGGCGTACCCTTCGAACACTTTGCCGTTTTTCAGCGTGAGATAAACTCGATTTCCTTTCATAGTACCTCTCTATTTCAACAATTTCACGAGCACCGCTTTCTGTGCGTGCAGTCTGTTTTCCGCCTCGTCAAAAATCTCGTTTGCGTGCGCTTCGAACACGTCAGCCGTGATCTCCTCGCCCCGATGCGCGGGCAGACAGTGCAGCACGATGGCATCCGGTTTTGCGACCGCCATGACGTCCGCGTTGATCTGGTATCCCTTGAACGCCTCCTCGCGGACGCGCTTTTCTTCCTCCTGTCCCATGGACGCCCATACGTCGGTATAGAGCACGTCGGCGTCCTTCGCCGCCTCTTTGACGTCCGTTGTCATCGTGAAGCTGCCGTTTTCCTTCGCCCACGCGACGAGCGCGGTGTCCGGCTCATACCCCTTCGGGCAGGCGATCGCAAAGGACATGCCCATCTTGATCGCGCCCACCATGAGCGAGTTCGCCATGTTGTTGCCGTCGCCCACGAAGCAGAATTTGAGATCCTTGAATCCGCCCTTATATTCGCGGATCGTCATAAGATCGGCGAGAACCTGGCAGGGGTGGCAATAATCCGTCAAGCCGTTGATGACGGGAATCGAACCGTATTTTGCGAGATCCTCCACCTCTTTTTGCGCAAAGGTGCGGATCATGATGCCGTCGAGATAACGCGAAAGCACGCGCGCGGTATCCTCCACAGGCTCGCCTCTGCCGATCTGCAGATCGCGATTGGACAAAAAGAGCGCCTGTCCGCCCAGCTCGGACATTCCCACTTCGAACGAAACGCGGGTACGCGTGGAAGATTTCTGAAAGATCATGCCGAGGTGTTTGCCCTCCAGATACTTCTTCTTCACGTTGTTCTTTCTCTCGTACTTGAGCTGATCCGCGAGATTCAAAACAGACAAAATTTCTTCCCTCGTCAGATCCGCCAGCTTCAACAAATGCTTCATGCGCCGATCACCTCACTGAGTATTTTTACCGCTGCGTCGATTTCATCTTTCGTCACCGTCAGCGGCGGCAACAGCCGCACGCGTTCGTGCGCAGTCAAAACGAGCAGTCCCTTTTCCAGACATTTTGCGGCGACGTCCGCCGCCTTTTTTTCTTTGAGCGCAAGGCCGATCATCAGCCCCATGCCCGTCACTTCCTCTACGCCGCCGATCTTTGAAAGCAGCGCGCGAAGATACGCGCTCTTGCCGCGCACCTCCAAAAAGAGCGGCTCGTCCAATCGGGAGAGAATGGACACCGCGCCGGCGCAGGCGACGGGGTTGCCCCCGAACGTGGAACCGTGCGCGCCGGGACCCAACACCTGTTCGGTCTTTGCAAAGAGCATGCACGCGCCGAGCGGCAACCCTCCGCCCAGCCCTTTGGCGGTGGTCACGATGTCGGGAGCAATTCCGTACGCCTCATAGGCATACAGATATCCCGTCCTGCCGTTGCCCGTCTGCACTTCGTCCACGATGAGCAGAATGTCCCGCTCCCTGCAGACGCGCTCGAGCGCCTTCACATAGTCCTCATCCAGCTTGCGCACGCCGCTTTCGCCCTGCACCAGTTCGATCATGACGGCGCAAGTCTTGTCCGTCATGCAGGAAAGCGTGCTTGCAAGGTTTGGCTCCGCATAAGAAAACCCCTCCAAAAAGGGTCCGAAATAGCGGTGAAATGCCTCCTGACCCGTCGCCGAAAGCGTCGCGATCGTCCTGCCGTGAAAGCTGTTCTTCAAGGTCACGATCTCGTGCCTTCCCGCGCCGTAGCGATCGGAAGAATACTTCCTCGCGACCTTGATGGCGCACTCGTTCGCCTCCGCGCCGCGGTTGCCGAAGAATACCTGCTTTGCACCCGTCTTCTCGCAGAGCAGTTTGGCGAGCTCGACCTGCGGCTGCGTGTAATACAGATTGCTCGTGTGCTGGATCTGATTGACCTGCGCGATCACCGCCTGTTTCCACGCCTCGTCGTTGACGCCGAAAATGTTGACGGCGATGCCGCTGCCGAAATCCAGATACCGTTTCCCTTCCGCGTCCGTCAGAACTGCGCCTTCGCCGCTCTGAAAGGCGACGGGGAAGCGGCGATACGTCCCCGCAATGTACTCTTTATCTTCTTCAAATACAGTCTGTGTATTCATACTGACTCCTCATAGTTCTCCAAAATAATTATACCGAAAACCGTCAAAATGTCAAGCGAATCCCCATGTCCCGCAAAAAAGGGTTGATTGCAACACAATCAGCCCCCGACAAACATAGTCCCGCTTCCCTCATCCGAAAGCAGTTCGATTAAAATGGAATGCGGAACGCGTCCGTCTGTGATGAACACACGGCTCACTCCGCGGCGGATCGCCTCCTTGCAGCAATCCACTTTCGGGATCATTCCTCCCGAGATGACGCCCTGTTTCACGAGCGACTGAATATCCGAAACATAGACCTTCTTGATCAGGCTCTTTTCGTCTTCCTTGTTCGCGAGAAGCCCCTTGATGTCTGTCATCAAAATGAGACTCTCCGCGCTGAGCGCCCCCGCGATCGCCGCCGCCGCGGTATCGGCATTGAGGTTGTAAATGTTGCCCTCTCCGTCTCCTCCGACGGTGGAAATGACGGGAATGTAGCCTGCGTCGAGCAGATCGGTGATCACCTGCGCATGCACGGCGACGATCTTGCCCACAAAGCCGAGTGCTTCGTCCTGCTTTTCGCAGACGAGGAGCTGCCCGTCCAATCCGCAGATGCCCACCGCCTTCGCGCCGCCCAGGCCGAGCTGATTGACGAGAGATTTGTTCACCTTTCCCGCCAGCACCATCTGCACGACGCCCGCCGTCTCCTGATCGGTATAGCGAAGCCCGTTGACAAACCGCGTGGGAATGTTCAGTCTTTTGAGGGTATCCGAAATTTCGGGTCCTCCCCCGTGCACGAGCACGACGCGGATGCCGACCATGTGCAGGAGCACCAGATCGCGCATGACCTCCGACTTGAGCTCCTCGTTGAGCATGGCGTTGCCGCCGTACTTGATCACCAGAATTTTATTGCGATATTTTTCGATGTAAGGCATCGCCTCTACGAGGACCTGCGCCTGTTCTTTCTTCTCCATCAGGTACGATAATCTCCGTTGATTTTTACGTATTCATAGGTCAGGTCGCAGCCCCATGCCGTCGCCTGATATCTGCCGTCTCCGAGCTCGACGGCGATCACGATCTCGTCGCGGCTCAGGATGCGCTTTGCGTCCTCTTCCGAAAAATCGACGCCCGCGCCGCGCTCGCAGACGAGGATCTCTCCTTCGTCGGAAGCAAACGACACGCGGATCTTGTTCACATCCACGGGCACGCCCGCATAGCCGATCGCGCACAGCACGCGCCCCCAGTTTGCGTCCGAACCGAACATCGCCGTCTTGACGAGCGGGGAATTGATGACGGATTTTGCGATCGTCCGCGCCGCCTTTTCGCTCACCGCACCTCTCACCGTACAGGTCAGAAGTTTGGTCGCGCCCTCGCCGTCCTTTGCGATCTTGCGGCAAAGGTCGGTCGTGATATAATGCAGCGCCGCCGCGAGCTTTTTATAGTCGCCGTCCTTTTTGCGGATGATCGGATTTCCCGCAAGTCCGTTCGCCATCACGCACATCGTGTCGTTGGTGGAGGTATCTCTGTCCACGCTCACCATGTTCAGAGAGCGCTTTACGTCCGCAGAGAGCATCTCCTGCAACAGCGCGGGCTCGATCGCCGCGTCCGTGCAGACGAACATCAGCATGGTCGCCATGTTCGGACAGATCATGCCGACGCCCTTGCAGATCGCGCCGAGCGTAACTTCTTTGCCGCCGATCAAAATCGAGCAGGCGATCTCCTTCGGCACGGTGTCCGTCGTCATGATCGCCTCCGCCGCGTCACGGCTGTGATCGCCCAGCCCGCCGACCAGCGCCTGCATGCCGCCCGCAATGGGATCGAGCGACAATTTCTGTCCGATGACGCCCGTCGAAGCGACCACTACGTCTTTTGCGGAAATGCCGGTATGTTGTTCAACCAGAGAGCACATCCCCTCCGCGATCTCCACGCCGTTCGCGATGCAGGTGTTGGCGTTGCCGCTGTTGACGATGACCGCCTGTGCGTATCCGTCCTTCACGTTTTCCTTCGTGACCAGAATGGGCGCGCCCTTGACGAGGTTCGTCGTGTAGACGCACGCCGTCGCCGCCCTCACCTCGCTCACGATCAAAGCGAGATCTTTCTTCGTCTTGTTTTTGCGGATCCCGCAATGCACGCCGCTCGCCCTGAAGCCTTTGGGCGCACACACTCCGCCTTCTTTCAGTTCAAACAAGTCATTCATAAACTTCTCCTTCTCTCCGACCCGCCTTCTCCGCAAAAAATGCATGCAGTTTCAAGCAAGGTCATTTCAAGTAAGCCGTCTCCTCGAGCCCGAGCATGAGATTCATGTTCTGCACCGCAGCGCCCGAAGCGCCCTTGCCGAGATTGTCGAAGCGGGCGCAGAGCAAGATCTGCTCGTCGTTTCCCGCCACGGTGATCTCCATATGATTGGTGCCGACAAAGGCGTTCGAGGGCAGATAGGCGCCCGTTTCTTTGGCGACGGAAACAAAGCTATGTCCCGCATAGTACTCCGCGTAAAATTCACGGAGCACCTCTTTCGTCATTCGTTTTTGCATCAGATCGGCAAAAATCGGTACTGTGCCACACATACCACAGTAATAATCCGCCACGATCGGATTAAAAATCGGCTTTCTCGTCAGTTTGCAAACCGCCACCATCTCAGGGAGATGTTTGTGCGCCAGCGTGAGCCCGTATTGTCTCGGCGAATCGAGGGAAGCGTCCCTGTCCGCCGCCTCATACTCCGCGATCATCTTTTTGCCGCCGCCCGAATATCCCGTCACCGAATGACAGACAAACGGATAATCGGGAGAGACAAGCCCTCGGGCGATCAGCGGATACACGAGCGCGATGAAGCCGCTCGCGTGGCATCCGGGATTGGCGACGCGTTTCGATTCCGCGATCGCCCTCCTGTGCGCCTCGCTCAGTTCAGGAAAACCGTATGCCCAGCCCTCCGCCGTGCGGTGCGCAGTCGACGCGTCGATGATCTTCGTGTCGGGGTTTTCCGCCAGCGTCACCGCCTCGCGCGCGGCTGCGTCGGGCAGACACAGAAAGACGATGTCCGCCTCGTTCATTTTTTCCTTCCGCGCCGCCGCGTCTTTTCGCAGCTCTTCGGGAAGCGTCAAAAGACAAAGGTCGGGACGACCTTGCAAACGATCATAGATCTGTAACCCGGTCGTCCCCTCTTTGCCGTCAATGAAGACTTTTTTCATGATTATTTGAGCTTTTTCGCCTCGAGCATCGCCTTGACTTTGATGGGAAGCCCGAACAGGTTGATGAATCCCTGCGAATCCATCTGATTGTACACTTCATCCTCTCCGAACGTGGCGATCTCCTCGCTGTACAGGGAATTGGGAGACGTGATGCCCGCGTTCATGACGTTGCCTTTGTAAATTTTCAGCTTGACGTCGCCCGTCACGGTCTCCTGCGTCTTGTCCACGAAAGCGTCGAGCGCCTCGCGAAGCGGGGTGAACCACTGACCGTCGTAAACCATCTCGCCGTATTTGAGGGCGATCATCTGCTTGTAGTGCTGCGTCGCCTTGTCGAGGCAGATAGACTCCAACAGCTCGTGTGCCTCGTAGAGAATGGTGCCGCCGGGCGTCTCGTACACGCCGCGGGACTTCATGCCGACCAGACGGTTTTCGACCATGTCGCAAAGTCCGACGCCGTTTTTGCCGCCGATCTCGTTGAGCTTGGCGATCAGGGAGACGGAATCCATCGCAACGCCGTCGATCGCGGTGGGAATGCCCTTTTCAAAGTGAATGGTCACATATGTCGGCTCGTCGGGCGCCTTCCAGGGCGATACGCCGAGCTCGCAGATCTTATCGTAGTCGGGTTCGTTCGCAGGATCCTCCAGATCGAGTCCCTCGTGAGAGAGGTGCCAAAGGTTCTTATCCTTGGAATAATTCGTCTCGCGCGTGATCTTGAGGGGAATGTTGTGCGCTTCCGCATAGTCGATCTCCTCGTCGCGGCTCTTGATGTCCCAGATACGCCAGGGAGCGATGATCTTCATTTCGGGAGCGAACGCCTTGATCGTAAGTTCGAAACGGACCTGGTCGTTGCCCTTGCCCGTACAGCCGTGGCAGATGGCGTCGGCGCCCTCCTTCTTTGCGATCTCAACGATGCGCTTTGCGATAACGGGGCGAGCAAACGACGTTCCGAGCAAATATTTGCCCTCGTACTTCGCACCCGCCTTCATCGTCGGATAAATATAATCCTCGATGAACTCCTTCTGCAAATTCTCCACATAGAGTTTGGAGGCGCCCGTCTTCAGCGCCTTCTCCTCCAGACCTTCGAGCTCGGTGCTCTGTCCGACGTCGCCCGAAACGGCGATGACCTCGCAATTGTCGTAATGCTCTTTCAGCCAGGGAATGATGATCGAGGTGTCCAAACCACCCGAATATGCCAATACCACTTTTTTGATTTTCTGCTCCATAAGGCGCTCCTTTTTCTCTCAGTTTGATTTTGGTACGATTATATGCTTTTTGCGACCGCAAGTCAAGCAAATATACGAATAAAAATGAATATTTTTTTATTATTTTGGAATAAAAAATATTTTTATGCAGTATTCCTTGTATAATTTATATTTTATGCATCCAGGAGCGCGCGAAGCTCGCCTTCCTCGAAATAGCGCACGCCGCCGCCGAAAGGAAGCGTCTTGTAAAAGTAGAAGGAGTCGCAGGAAGTCGAGTCCTCAAAGACGAGCACAAACTTTCCGCCCCTTTCTTCAAACGATCTGCAGGCATTCCTGTCATAGGTAAACGTCCGTTTCTCCGTCTTCAGCACGATCCTGTCGCGATCCCGGAAACATTCCAGCACCGCCTTCTGAAAAAAACTGACATAGCAGAAGATCGTCACCGCGACATAAAAAATCAAAACCGCCGCAAAAGCAAACAGCAGGTAATGCGAACCGGCTATGCCCAAAAACAGAAAGACGCATCCCGCGATAAAACAGACGACGCGCAGAAAATTATAGAAGACGCGCACATCGTGAATATATTTGCGAAGCTGTTCCTTCATGCTTCCTCCTCAAAGTCAAGCCGCGCCGAAACGACGCAGTTTTCGCCGACATATCCCGATACCGTCGCCGCGTTCTGAGACAGATCGCGATAAAAGACGATCTCGTCGCCCGCGTGGCATTGTCTCAAAAAGCTGACGGTAAAGCCCTTGAGGCGGCGCGCCGACCACTCTTCCAACGTAAAACAGGAAAAGATGTAGTCCGCGTATTTGGTGTTGTTGACGTGAAGGTAATGATCGTAATCGTCAATGCCTACCAAGACGCGGAAACACGGTTTCTCCCTTTCGACGGAAGAGATCTTCCAGCTCACGGACCCGATGCTCTTATCCGTGCGATATTTAGAATAATCTTGTCCCGAAAGGGCGGAAGACGGAAGAATTTTTCCTTCCCGCAGATGATACAGGCACCAGCGCGAAGAGGCGCGCGCGACGATCTCCTCTCCCGCCCTCACGACAAATTCCCGGAAAAAAAGCGCTTTGCCGGGAGGCAAGGGCCATGTTTCAAAGGTGACCTTCTCGCGCAGAGCGATCGGCCGAAACAATTCAAAATGAAAGTTGGAGACGAGGAATCCGAAATCCCTGGGCGCAATGTCCTGATACCCGAAACCGAGGAGATCCGCACTGTCGCACGCCGCCTCCAGAAAGCAGGCGAGAAGGGCGGAAGGCTTCATCTCGTCCCGAAAATCCACGTCCGTATAGCGAAGTTCAAATGTCTTTGTCAAAGTATAACGATCCATGTCATTTATTATAACACCGCCCTCGCAAAAAGTCCATTGTTTCACATAAAATATTGAGAATTCTGTCAGACATAGTATTCAAAGAATTGACAAATTATTGCTATTTGCGATATAATAATCGAAAAAGGAGGTCGAACAATGGAGAACGAGCACGAAAACATGGACAATCTGCATGACGACGCCGCTCCCGACGAAAAGAGGGACGAGAGCGCGATCAGCAGCGATCTGATCCGAGGCAATATCAATACCATCATTCTGCGCACGCTGTCCAACGGCGATAAATACGGCTACGAGATCATCGACGTGATCGAAAAACGCAGTCACGGTCAATACGTCATCAAACAGCCCACTTTGTACAGCGCGTTAAAGCGTCTGGAGACGCAAGGCTACGTCACCGCCTATTGGGGAGGCACGTCCAACGGCGGCCGCCGCAGATACTTTCATCTCACGGACGCAGGCAGAGATTTCTATATTCTGAATCAGAAAGAATGGGAATATTCCCGTTCGGTCATCGACAGCCTGATCACCGACTTCCCTTCCGAACAGGAACCGATCTCCGAAAACGAAACGATCGACGATCAGCCCGCTGCGGAAACGCCCGAGTATATGAATCCCGCAGAAGAAGAGAGCGCTTATGCGGTCTATGCGGAGCCTGAAGACGCACAGGAAGAGCCGCTCGTCCAACCCCAAACCGAAGAACTCGATTTGGCGCAGGACGAAAAGCCTGCTCCGCAGGAACAGAAGGAACATCCGAATTATCTGAGCATGCTCCACGAAGCGGAGGTCGCCACGGAAGCCGAAGCCCCCTACGATGAGGAGCGCCGCACGGCTCCGTCCGTCCCGCAGCCTCAAAAGGACTCCAACGGTTACCGCGACGTCATCGGTATGTTGTACAACAACGCCATCGACACCGCCGCCGCCCCTTCCAAAGGCGACAGCAAGAAGGCGTTGCCCAAGGCGGAACCGCAGCAGCTTTCCGGCAACATCGAATTCTTCAACATTCTCGAACGGGCGGAATACGACGGCATCAAGGTGCGCACCTCAGGCGTATATAAGCCCAAAGAAGTCATTCCTTCGAGCAACGACGTCCCCACCGCCTTTTTCAATAAAGGAAAAGCCATGTTCTTCAGCGCGGTGTGCGTCTTTGCGATCGTCTTTGTGGAATTCCTCGCATCGCTCGGGCTCAGAGCCACCTTTGAACTCAGCCTCACTTACTGCATCACGATACTTGTACTCGGCATTCTGATGCTCGGCGTGTTTGTACTCCTCTATCTCGGCGGCTTCGGCAAAAATGCAAAAAAGATCAAGACATCGACGGACAGCATCGTATCGATCATCGTGTTCGCGATCGTCGTTCTGATCATCGCCGCGTTTGCGATCGGAAAAAAAGCAAATCTTGCCGAAATCAAAGATCTTGCACGCTACATTCTCATTCCCGCCGTCATCGCGGCAAACATCATCTTCTTCAACGCATTCTATCGCCTGTTCAAAAACAAAGGCTGAAAAAGCAAAAATCAAAAAAACGAGCCCGAAATCGGGCTCGTTTTTTTGACCTTTACGTTTCGCAGATACAGTCTTCGCGAGGAAAGCGCCTTGCGATTCGATTTGCTCCGCATGTCTCAGACGTCAGAAATTGCCTCATGCGCCTGAGGCGACTCCTCTCGCCGAAGCAGGCGTTTGCCGAGCAGATCGGTCAAAAAAGCGCCGAGCGGCGCCGTGATGAGAATGCCGAGCACCGCTGCCGTGAGTACGGTCTCCCCGCAGGCAAGCCCCATCGAGAGAGGCAGAGAACCGATCGCCGCCTGGACCGTCGCCTTCGGCATATAGGCGATCGCGCAGAAAAGTTTCTCTTTGGCGTTCAGTTTCGAACCCGCCACGCAAAGGCACACCCCACCCATGCGGAACGCCGTCGCCAACAGAAGGACGCCGATGATCGGCCCGCAATTTTGCAGAGCGTAGCCGATGTTGACCTGCGCTCCCACAAGCACGAAAAGCAAAATTTCGGCAAAGACCCAAAGCCTCGAAAATTTTTGCGAGAGTCTCGCTGCGCAAACCGCATGCGCCGCAAAGAAAGACGCACCGAAAGAAATGACGGCGAGCAATCCCGAAAAAGGCAATCCCGTATTTTCGAGCGAGACAAACAGGAAGGAAAAACTCAGAAGAAGGATGACCTTTACGCTGTCGCGCAGATGAACCCGTCTGACAAACCACGCAAACAGCAATCCTGCGCCCACGCCTGCGCCGACGCCCGCCACGATCGAAACAGGAAGTTTCCATGCGATATCGAGAGAAAACGATCCCCCCTTTTCCATTGCGACGAGAGAGGTAAAAAGCAAGATCGTGTACACGTCGTCCGCGGAAGCCCCCGTCATGATCATATCGGGGATCCCCTTGTCCGTCCCGAGTTTCTGCTCTTTCAGCGAGAGCATGCGCGGCACCACGACGGCGGGAGAAACTGCCGCCATGACGCAGCCCAAAATTGCCGCCTCTGAATAAGTGAGCCCCAGAAGCCACCTGCCCAGCAAGGTGTACGCGACGATCTCGACCGAAGCGGGAACAAAACACATGAGTGCCGCGGCGACGCCGTTTTGTTTCACGTCTTTCAAGTTGAGATTGAGCCCGGCGCGCATGAGGATGATGATGAGCGCGACCTGACGAAGCTCGCCCGAAATGGCGAGGAGGGTCGGAGAGATCCCGTCCGGCACATAGGGGCTGAGCAAGATCCCCACGATCAGCATCCCCAGAAGGGGCAGCAGCCGCAACCGCGCGCACAGTGCGCCGAGAGACAGCGCCAGAAGGCAAATAACTGCCAGAGAAGTCAAAACATCCATACGTTTCCTCCCTTTGCGGAACAAAAAAAGCCGATGCTCCGCAATTGCTTGCAGAAGTCATCAGCTTGATCGGCGGTTTATGGAAAAATCCAAGAGGAGAACTTCATTCCTCTTTTTTATTTTATCACGCCTTCTTGCAAAAGTCAACGCATTGTGATGTTTTTTCAATAAAAAATGGGTCTGCTTTTCCGCAAACCCATCTTGTCGCTTCTCACACGCCCGCAAACCCGAGGCGCTTCACCGCATAGCGCGTCCTGCGCTTTTTCTGTTTCTTCTCGCATTCGCCGCACTCATACAGCCACTCGACGGTGTCGGAGAGCGTCTCATACAATTCGCGCGGGACATAACCGAGCTCCTTCGTCGCCTTGTCGTGAGAAAATCTCGCATTGACGCCCAAGGTAGAGAGAGAATATGCCGTGTAAATGGGCTTCTTCCCCCTTTTCAACGCGCTCCGCGCGAGGATGGGCGCAAACAGCTTGGCGAGCCACTTCGGCCAGACGATCACCCTCTTGCCCGACACCATCTTTCTGAGCATTTTCAGCATCTCCGCGACGGTATAATGCCCTCCCGTCAGAAGATAGCACTGCCCGCACCTGCCGCGCTCCGCCGCGGCGACGATCCCCTCCACGCAGTCTCTCACGTCTACGAAATCATAGCCGCCCTTGACGCACCCGGGGAGTTTTCCATCGATGTAATTTTTGATCATCTGCACGAGATGATTTCCCTTAGAAGGGTAAGGTCCGATGATCCCTGAGGGATGAACGATGCACGCGGGCAACCCGCCCTTCATCTCTGAAGCGACATACGCCGCCGCCTCCGCCTTCGTCTTTGCGTAAGCGCCTTCCACCTTTTCGGGATCGAACGCATCGATCTCGCGCATCACTCTGCCGTGCGGCAGCACGGGCAGCGCATGAACGGAACTGACATAGACGATCTTGCCGATGTTTGCAGCTTTTGCCGCCTCCATGACGTTTTTCGTGCCGTTCACATTCACTTCACGCATACGCTCGTTCTGTTTGCTGTTGATGTCCACGATCGCCGCGGTATGTATGAGAACCCAATCCGCTCCGTCCCCGATCTCAAAAAAACGCTCCATGCTCTCGCGCTCCGTCACGTCGCCGCGGTACACCGCGACGCCGAGGCTCTCGATATAAGAGGAGTCGTCCGTCTCGTACACAAAGCCGCGCACGCAGGCGCCTTTCGCCTTCAGAAAAGCGCAAAGCGCGCTCCCGAGATGGCCGGCGGCGCCGGTAATCAAATATTTATGCGACATTTTATCCTCCTTCGGCTATTGTATTTTTCAAATGCCTGTGTTATAATAGATATATAACCTCTTCCGTCTACATTATATGGCATACCTGCAAAAAAAACAATCATCAATTTTGCCCTGATTATCTGTTTGACGGACACTTTACCCGCAATCTGTTCATTTAGGAGGCTTTATGAAAAAAATTTCAGAAGACCACCGCGCAAGAATCACAAAATCCCTCATCAAGAGCGCCTTTCTGGAGCTCTTGCAAGAAAAAAATATCCGCTACATCTCCATTCGGGAGCTCTGCGAAAAGGCGCAGATCAGCCGATCGACCTTCTATGCGCATTACGTCGACATCTACGAAGTCAAGGAGCAGCTCGAAAACGAACTGCTCGAAGCGCTCAAAACGGCTTATCGGGACGCTCTGAAAAAGAACGGAGGCAACCTGCTCTCCGCTGAAATTTTCGAAGCGGCGTTCCGACTGTTGCATGAAAATTCCGAACTTTGCACCATTCTGCTCAATTCCGGGCAGGACATCGTGGATAAATACATCAAGATCAGCGAAGAAATTTTTATGCCGCTCTACCAGGCTTATTTTGCAAGCGCCACAGAAATACAGCTGAAAAACTATTTCCTCTTCACTTCGGGCGGAAGCATCGCCATTCTGAAAAACTGGCTCACGAATCATCCCGACGTATCGGCGAAAAAGGTCGCCGCTTTCGTCTCCGATCTCATTCAGAAAGGCGTTGCCGCGCTGCTCTGACCGACAAGACAAACACAACAAATAAAACAAAAAAGTGACCGAACGCTGCACGCCGCTTTAATCGGCAAGACAAAAGCCTCGTAACAAACGAGGCTTTTGCTTTTGCGCCCTTCGGGCGACTTCGGGGATCATTCCTTCACCGCGCCTGCGGCGCTGCCCTGGATCAGGTAGCCGGATAGGAGGATGTATAAAATTACGATCGGCACCGCAATGAACACAGAACCCGCGGCAAACACGGAGAATTGACTTTCATCCAACCAGTTCAGCCCGATCGCCACCGTCCACTGCGATTTGTCGGGCAAGAGCATCTTCGGGAGCATAAAGTCGCTCCACGGCCAGGTAAACGCCGTCAGCGCCGTAAAGACGATCATCGGCTTCGATAGCGGCAGCGTAATGGAGACGAACACCCTCAGATCGGACGCGCCGTCCAGAATGGCGGCGTCGTATATGCTGCTCGGAATGGTGTCGAAGAACCCTTTCTGCACCAGAAAACCCATCGTCGCGCCGCTGCTGTAGAGCAAGATCAGCCCCCAGAGATTGTTCAAGAGATTGAACTGCGTCATGATCACAAACAGAGCCGTCATGTTCATGAAGTTCGGAAAGATATTCAGAAGCAACGTCGCCTTCATCATCTGCTTGCGGCTCTTGAAGCGGTATCTCGACATCGTATAAGAGACGAGCAGGACGCAAACGGTGGAAATGACGCAACTGATCGCCGCGACGAACAGCGTGTTGGAAAACCAGCGCACATAGTCGTGCTCCACTTTCTCGGTAAACAGCTTGATGTAGGTGTCGAGGCTGTATGCGCTCGGAAAAAATCCGTCCAGCGTCAGAAGGGAACCTTCCGCATTGAACGCGGAGAGAATGAGCCAAACGCAGGGAAACGCAAATATCAGGCTGACCGCGATGACGAGCGCCCAAACCGCCACGCTCTGCAAAAGCGTGCGCCCCCGCATGCCTCGATTTTTGACGGAACTGTTTTTACTCATTTGTAAGTATCCTCCTTTCGGTACGAAGGCGACCGCATATAGACCACGAGCGAGACGATCGCCATAAACAGGAAGAGCACCATGCTCAGCGCGGAGCCGAGCGAATAGAGCTTTTTATCGACCGTCAGATTGAAAATCCAGTTGATCAGAAGATCGGTATTGTTTGCGTAAAAATAATTGACGGTATCGTACGTCACTTCCGGTCGCAGGAAATAGAAGATGCTGAAATTGTTAAAATTTCCGATAAAGGAATTGAGGAGCACGGGCATCGTCGCAAACAGGACGAAAGGGAGCGTCAGATGCACAAAGCACTGCCACGCATTCGCGCCGTCCAGGCTCGCCGCCTCGTACATATCGCGATTGACGTTGGAGAGAATGCCCGTCGCGAGAAACATGACGGAAGGAACGCTGATCCATGCGCAGGCGAAAAAGCCGAGCAGTCGGAGCGACCACTTCGAATCGAAGCCGATGAACGTGAATTGTTCGGAGATCCACCCCCATTCCCGCAGCATGCCGACCACGGGGCCGCCGTCGCTGAACAGGAAACGAAAGCCCGTCAGCGTGATAAATCCGGGAATCGCGTAGGCGAGCACGGGAAAAATGCGCCAAAACCGCTTCCATCTGAGGCACTTCGCGTTGTACAAAAGCGCAAGCCCCAGTCCTCCGAAATAGTTGAGCGCGGTGGCGACGACCGCCCAAAGCAAATTCCAACCGAAAATTTTGACGATCGTGACGGCGTACTCGCTCACCGTAAAGATGAGTCCGAAATTCGCCAACCCCACCCAGTCCACAAGCTTGGGCGGCACGATCTCCCCGCCGTAATTCGTAAACGCAACGAGCGCCGTAAATACGATGGGCATGATATTGAACACGCAGACAAACAGAATGGGGACGCTGAGCGTCAGGAAATAAAACTTTCCGTAGATGAGCGTTCTGCAGCTCTCCGAAAACGTCCTGACGCGGTTGCCCTTTCTGATCTCTTCCGCCGTATAAGCGGCGTCCCGTATGTTGGCATAATAGACGAGCCCGAACAAAATGCACAGAAATACTGTCGTGATTCCCCATGCGAGCATCTTGACGGAGTTGTCGCCCTCGATGCCCATGATCGGGACCGCCTCTTTTGTGCCGAGCGTAAAGATGCCTACGATGTTTTCGACGCCCGCGAAGATCAGAAAGAGCACGAATCCGATCTCCACCGCCATCAGGAGCAGTCCCTTTCCGAATTGTCTGCAAAACAACTGACCGAGCCCCATAAAGGCGCAACTGAGCTTGACCTGATAGGGCAATCGGTTTTTTTCTTGACCTGACTTTTTCATGCGCCCTCCTCAGCTCTTGCCAAGCGCCATCGCCGAACGAATGTCTTCCACCAGTTTATCGAGCACCGCGCGCAAGGACTCCTTCGTCGTATATTTGGGATTGTCGCGCGTGGTGTTGTCCGTCGCGACGTCGTTGAACATAGACGAGAGCGGCGGCCAGATGTACTGCGTGTCGCGCGTGGAGGGCATCATGTAGACCTTTCCGCCCGCCACCCGCTCTCCGAGCATCTCCGACACGCCTCCGAGCTCTTCCGCAAGGTCTTCCCGCGCGGGTACGGCGCCGAGCGCCTCGCTCCGCCACTTCAGATTTTCGTACTCGGACACAAATTTCACGAACGCCAGGCTCGCCTTAGGGTATTTCGTGTAGGAACTGATCGCAAACGCATTGACGCCGCCCATGGTCACGGGTTCGAACGTCTCCTCTGCGGCGTTCGTCAGCTCTTTCTTGACGTTGCCGTCCTTGGGCAGGTCGGGAGGCGCGACCACGACGAGATTTTCCTCCGCCTTGCGCGCCGCCGTCTCGGCGTCGTCCCCCGCGCGCATATACGTTTTCGCCAGATTTTCGCGGAAGGTCATCAGCCAGTCCGGCGTGCCGATCGTGCAGAAAGCCGTACCGTTCGCGTCGGTCAGATAGGTCGCCGCCTGCGTCGTTGCGTCCTGCGAAATGCAGTGCGAACCGAGCACACCCGCCATGTCGCGGAACAAATTCAAACCCGTCTCCACGCCTTCCGCGTTCAGCCCGATGTCCTCCGAAGTCTCTCCGAACACATATGCGCCGTAAGAGAGCAGATACTCGCTGTTGAAATACTGATCGAGCAGAGACATATACAGCCCGTACTTCTCCCCGCCCGACGCTTCTTTGACCTCCAGGCTGTACGCATAGAGATCGTTCAGATTTTCCACCATGTCGGGAACGCCGTTCCGATCGTCGTCCCAGCGCGTCTCCCAATCCGCGGGCAGGAGATCCTTTCTGTAAGTCAGTACGGTGGACTGCTGCGCCACGGGCATGCCGTAATACAGATCGAGCCCGTACGTCTCGAGCAGATAAGCGTCCATCGTCGCCTCTGAAATCGCCGAAATGTCGAGCTGTTCGGTCGGAAGCGGCAAAATATGCCCGCCCTCCGCGTAGCGCATCAGCATATCGTTCGCCTGATACAATACGTCCGGTCCGTATCCGTCCGGTCCGTTCTGTTCCAGGTCGACATACTGATCCATGTTCGCATCCACGGCATTGACGTTGTACTCACTGTATCGCTCGTTGAACGCGTCCAATATCTCCTGCAAGTGGCCCGTCTCGATCGCCATCTGGTTATCCAGGACGCGGATGGTCGCATTTTGCTCTATTCCCCCTTCGAATTTCGCCATGAGTTCCTCATAGCTGAACGTGCCGTTCTGTGTTCTCTCGCCGCACGCCGCCATGCTCGCAGTCGCCAGCAAAAGGCAGAGGCACACGCATCCCTTTCGCACCGATCTCATTCTTGTCACCCCCTCTCTAAAATCTCATGAGACTGCCCTTTTACAAATCTTTTCTCCCCGTCTCGGGAAAAGGACAGCTCTCTGTCCGTGTTGTTGACGAGCAGCGTAAGCGCGCCGCGCTCCATCACAAACAATTCTCCCTGCACATACATGCGCACGCCGCCTCTGATCTTTTCGCGCTTCAGCTTTGTCAGCCGCCGCACCAGTGCTGAAAGCGCTCCGTTCCGGTGTTCCTTGTTCCAATCGAACGTGCGCCTGGAATCGGGGTCGTATCCCCCTTCCATGCCGATCTCCGTGCCGTAATATAAACAGGGCATCCCGGGGAAGAAGAAGAGAACGGCGAGCGCGTTGCACAGCTGTTTCAGATCTCCCCCCGCATTCGTCAGAAAGCGCTCGGTGTCGTGGCTGTCCAGAAGATTGAGCATCATCTCGTTGACCTGGTCGGTGTTGCGCATGAGAATCTCGGACAACCTGTCGCAGAACGCCTGCGCACCGTACTTCCTGAATGCAAAAAAATCCAGACACGCCTTCGTGAACGAGTAATTCATGATGGAATCGTACTGATCGCCTTGCAGCCAGGCGCAGGCGTCGTGCCAGCTCTCGCCGATCAGGATCGCCTGCGGATTTTCCGCCTTCACCGCCCTTCGGAATTTCCTCCAAAAATCGTGAGAAACCTCGTCGGCGACGTCCAGGCGCCACCCGTCCGCGCCGCACTTTTGCATCCAACCCAGCGCCACGCCGATGAGATAGTCCTGCACGGCGGGATGGTTCGTGTTCCACTTCGGCATATCCGCGCAGGCGGCAAAACACTCATAATTTGCCTTTTTGACGTCCGCCTCTTCGCCGTGAACGACAAACCAATCGAAATAGGGAGAGCTTTTTCCTCTCCGCAGAACGTCCTGAAACTTCGGATTTAAATAACTGCAATGGTTGAATACCGCGTCCAGCACGACGCGCATCCCGCACCCGTGCGCCGAAGCGATGAGTGCTTTCAGATCTTCTTCCGTGCCGAACATGGGATCGACCGCCTCGTAATCGACGATGTCGTATTTGTGGTTGCTCGGCGAAGCAAAGACGGGCGTGAGATAGATCGCGTTTACGCCGAGCTCCTTCAGATACCCGATCTTCTGCGAGACGCCCCTCAGATCTCCCCCGTAAAAGCTCTTGCGTGCGGGCAGGGCGCCCCAAGGCCTGTTGATGTAGCTCCTGTCCTTTTCTCCGCCTCCGTCCCGAAACCGATCGACAAAAATCTGATAAAAGACGGTATCTTCGCACCACGGAAGGAGAGGATGCACGTCGTTGACGTTGATATAAGGATACTGAAAGAAGTTATAATATCCCTTTTCGTAATCGTATTCTTTCGTCAGCCCTTCTTCGGAGTAATAGTACGCTTCCTCCCCGCTTTTGAGATAGAATATGTATGCGATGCGGGAGTCCGAAGCGGGGACGGAGGCGAAGAAATAGTCGAAAAGCGCATCCGAGCATCGCTTTTCCATGCGGACGCGCCGCCGCCCCTCTGTCCAGTCGTATTTTACGGCGTAGAGCAATTCCGCGCTCCCGACGTCGCCCTTTGCGGCACGCAAACGGATATGCAGGGTCTCCGCATCGTACGCAAAGGCGTACTGCGATTTCTGAACGTGCAAGATCGCCGCTCGATTCATGTCGCACCTCCTTAAACTTGCGACGGGGCGGAAACCCGCCCCGTCAGATCGCTCATTGCGCCGAAACCGTCAGGGAAGGTACCCCCGCTTCGGATACGCTCACCGTAAAGGTATAGCTGCCTGCACGGCTGCAGAGGAAGTTGCCTCCGCCCCAGCCCCAATCGTTCGTGATGCCCTGCGGCAGAGCGTCGTTCGTCGCCAGTTTCGAAGTATAAGCCGGCGTACAATAGACGTCCGTTCGATAGGGCGCGTAAACTTCTACGGGAATGCACAGATAGAAATAGTCGCCTTCCACCAGATCGAGGGTGATCTCATAAGCGACCGCCGCACCCGAAAGCTCAATCTTTTGCAAGACCTGCACGTCGGAGCCGACGCCGAAACTATTGTCTGCAAACACAGAGGTTTTTCCCTCATACTCTTCCTGACCGATCGTCAGTTTGCCGACCGTCTCGCTGACCGCGTCCGCATAGGAAAGCCGTCCGCCCAACACCTTCCACTCCTGCTCGGAAGTGAGAATGTCCGCGGTGCGATCGACGGAAATTTCGCCCTTGAGCGTTCCGCTCGCCTCATCCAGCGTCACTTCGAGGGTAAAGGTATAAGTGCCTCCCGCGACGACCACGATATTGCTGCCCATGCCTTCCGCCTTCTTAAAGTTCGCTTCTTCGCCGTTGAAATTGACGATATCCGTATAATAGAACATCGTGCCGTCCTGCGCCGCAATGCCTCCGCTCTCTTTGAGCGTGCAGTAAGCGAGCAGGAACTCATCTCCCGCGGAGAGCGTCCATGTCTGCATCCAGACGCCCGTTCCGTCCGCCGCGTTGTCGGATATCTTGAACATTTCATATGCGGAATACTGCAAGCTCTCTACATTTGCGCCCCAATTCGTCCCCGCAAGGACGGAATTGGCGCTGCTCTCCGCAGAAGAATTGCCATAAATATACCATGTATAGTCCGATCTGTCAACGGTGACCTCGGGGGCGTCCCCGTTGCGCACCACTTTGATGGAACCCACGTTCTTATCGACTGCGTCCGTCGTGAGAGTGAGCGTATAATTGCCGCTCACGGAGACGGTGATGTTGACCTGCCCGTCGCCGAGTCCCGTGCCGGGCGCCGCCATGTATTCGTTCGCCTCCAGATACTGACCGCCGCGCGCGCCGCCGCCCTGCGCGTCGTCCGTATTCCAGTTGCCCTCCGCATCCTGGATGCAGAACTGGAACTGATCGCCGACGTACAGATCGATCGTGATCGTAAATTCATTCTTGTCGGGAGATTTCGTCAAAATATTGCCGTTCTCCCCCTCGATCGCGCCGCCGTTCCAGCCGATCGCCGCGAGGGGACCTCCCGCCGAAGAGCTGCCTGCGATGAGCCACTGCCTCGTGTCTTCCGCCGCCGAAACCCACTGCGAATAGACGTTGGTATCCCTGTCGATCGCCGTGTCGAAACTCCAATCGTGCGTGAAATCCGACGTTGCGAACCACCCCGCAAACTCATAATTCTCTTTGTCGTACCCCTTGTCGGACGGTACGAACGATTCCGCCTTCTGCCCCTCTTCGACTTCCTGCGTCGCGATCACCGTTTCGCCGTCGTAAAAAGTGACCAGATACTTCGTCGTCCCCCCGCAAGCCGTCGCAATGCCGAGGATCGCCGCGCAGAGCGCCGCGACGAGCGAAACGAGCCCGACCTTTCTCCATCTTGCCTTTGCCATGCTGTTTCCTCCTTATCATACTCCCGACCACTTAACTTAATCGGTTAAATAAATTATAGCATACTTTTTTTTCCTGTCAATAGTTTTTTCAAAAAAAATTCAAAAAAAATTATGTAAGCGATTAAATCAATTCGAGTTGACATTTTTTTCCGTTTCGGTTACTATAAAGATAAGATGAACGATTCTCCTGAAAAAAACAACAACGTCACGATCGCCACGATCGCGGAACGCGCCGGCGTCTCCTCCGCGACGGTGTCGTACGTCATCAACGACCGCAAGGACGTCAAGATCGCGGAGGCGACCAGAAACCGCATTTTGCAGATATGCGACGAGCTCAACTACAAGAAGGGGGCCAAGCGCGAGCGGAGCGAAAAGAAACAAGTCACCATCGACGATATCGCACGCGAGGCGGGCGTCTCCACCGCGACGGTATCTTACGTCGTCAACGACCGCAAGGACGTCAAGATCAGTGAAGCGACGCGAAGAAAGGTGCTGCAGATCTGCAACCTGCGGCAATTCATCCCTTCGCCCGTGGCGCGCTCTCTCGCGGGAAGAAAAAACAACCTCATCGGCATCTGCGCCGAGCGCAGCGACTTCTTCTCCAAGAATGCGGAACTTTTCGATCTCGTGTGTCAGCTGCGCCGCGCCTTGAACGAGCAGGGCTACGGCGCCCTTCTCGTCTCTCCCGATCAGATCGGGACGTCGCACCTGGAGACGGTAGACGGCATGCTGTGCGTCGACCTTTCCGAAGAACAGTTCTACGCGCTCAAGGAAAGCCTGTTCGTCCCCATCGTCGCCATCGACATGAGCGTGGACGACCCGCTTTTCTTCAAAGCTTATACCGACTTTCGCGCCGTAGCCGCCGCAGCCAGATCGCGTCTGCCCGCCCCCCTGCATTGCATCGCGCACGCCTATCGGAACGAGGGATACATGAACGAGCTGAAAGCCGCCTTTCCCGATCTGTACGTCGCAAAAGACATACCTGCGCTTCTCTCGTACGTCCGTGCGCGCAGAGGCGATCGTTTCCTTTTTCTGGAAGAAACGCTGGCGGAACTCTGTCTCCCCCTGATCGACGCGGGGAGCGCGCTCGTCGCCTGCCGCGGAGCCTCTGCTCCCGAAGCGCCCGCTCTGCGCCTTCCCGCCGAAGTCAAAGCCAAGCATGCCGTGGCGATGCTGCAGAGCGCCATCGCGCGGAGGGAATCCGAACCGCATTCCTTCCTCCTGACGCCTCAGCCATAGCAAAAAAACCGATGATGCCGAAAACGATGCGGAACATGCCGCATCGTTTTTTGTCACAATTTTTATGACAAATCAAAAAAATGTACTAAAAAAACATTATAGCGCCAGATTCCGACAAAAAAATTCACAAGACGTACACAATATATGTAAAATAAAAACACTTTGGCTACTTGAAACGATAAAAAATTGTGATATAATGAAGCTGTAAAAATATCTCGACAGGACGGGATCGGTCATGAGCTATTTAACCCTTGAACACGTCAGCAAACAATATCAATCGGGCGACATCTGCGTAAACGCCCTGAAGGACGCCTCCTTCTCTTTGGAAGACGGAGAATTTGCCGTCATCCTCGGTTCGAGCGGCGCAGGCAAGACGACGCTTCTCAACCTCCTCGGCGGCATGGACAGCGCCACTTCGGGCAAGATCGTCCTCGACGGAAAAGAAGTCACCGCTCTGAACAAGCGCGGTCTGACGCTGTACCGCCGCAACGACATCGGATTTGTCTTTCAGTTTTACAATCTCATGCCCAATCTGACCGCGCTCGAAAACGTGGAGATCGCCATAGAGATCTGCAAAGACGCGCTCGATCCGCGCGCCGTTCTGACCGAAGTCGGACTGGGCGAACGCCTGTCCAACTTTCCCTCACAGCTTTCGGGAGGAGAACAACAGCGCGTCTCCATCGCGCGCGCGATCGCAAAGAATCCCAAACTTCTTCTCTGCGACGAGCCGACGGGCGCGCTCGACTATGCGACGGGAAAAGTCATTCTGAAACTTTTGCACGACGTGTCCAAGGAGCAGAAAAAGCCCGTCGTCGTCGTGACGCACAACGTCGCGCTCAAAGACATGGCGGACAAAGTCATTCACATCAAAAGCGGACTCATCGAACAGATCGAGATCAACGAACATCCTACCCCCATTGAGGACATTGAATGGTAAGCACATACAAAAAAACATTTTGGCGCATGTTCAAACGCCACATCACAAGGCTGGTCTCGATCGCGCTCATGGTGCTCGTGAGCATCGGTTTTATTTCTGGCATTTTCTCCGCAAAAGACAAGATGGACAGCTCGCTTGCGGAATATCGGGATGCACAGAAGGTGAGCGACATCGTGTTGCTCAGCGAAGAAGGCAATTTCTCCGAGGACGACGTCAGCCTGCTGCAGACGCGTTACGGGGCGGAAAACGTCCTGACGGGCGGCATGCTGGAATTTGAGGTCAAGGAAGGAAAGGCAACGATCGACGATACCCAACTCACGTTTACGGGCGTTCCCGACGGGATCGTGCGCGTCTATCTGTTTGAATGCGACTCCCCCGAAGAACTCACCCAGAACACCCTCACCGAAACCGAGGCCTATGAAGTTTCATCCGAGGGCATCGAAGTGTATGCCGAGCGCTCCACCGTGCAGCTCCCCTCCTATGCCACAGGGCAAACGTTTTCCATGGAGACCGTCATCGAATCGACGCAGATCATCGAACAGGACACGCCGTTCGGCTCGTTCGAGATCGAAGCGGACGTCTCCCTCAACGTCAGGCAGGATTATGTGCTCAAAGGCACTCTTTTCAACCCCATGCACATGGCGACGCGGGACGATCAAAGCTTTACCGCCGTTCCCGACTCGGAAGACGACGAGATGCTCGACCTTTCGGCGATCTTTTACGTCTTCGGCACGCTCGTCGACACCACGGCAGACGGCACCGCCACGGTGGGAGAAAACGTATTCGATCTGACAGATCAGGCGGTGACGATCTCCGCTTCAAATCTTCGCAACCGCATTGCCATCCGCCTGCCCGACGCGGGCGAACTGTTCTCCTCCGATTACGACGCCGCGATCGACTCGGCGGTCTCCTCGCTCAACCGCACGGCATTCTCCGTCCAAGCGGAAGCGCTCACCCTGCACGAGAATTTTTCCTTTGAATCTTTCCGACAGTACGGCGACAAGATCGCAGGCATCGGATTTGTCCTGATGTTCGTCTTCCTGTTCGTGACCGTCCTCGTCGTGCTCTCCACAATGACCAGGCTCCTCGACGAAGAGCGCGGGCAGATCGCCTGCATGCTCACCCTCGGCTATTCCTCCACGCAGATCGTCTCAAAATATTGGCTGTTTGCGCTGGTCGGCACCCTCATCGGCGGTGCGGGCGCATATTTTGCGGGGCTGGGCATCGCGCGCATCATATACGCCAACTTTACATGGAACTTTGCGCTTCCGCCCTACTCTTCGCACATTGCGATCCTCTATTACATCATCACCTTCGCCGTCATCCTCGTCTCTGCGCTGGCGGCAACGAGCAGCGCGGGACACAAGCTCGCGCGGGAAGAACCCGCAAACCTGCTCCGACCCAAGACGCCGAAAGCGGGCAAAAAGGTATTTCTCGAGCGCATTCCGCTCATCTGGAACAGGCTCTCCTTCAAGTACAAATCGACCATGCGCAACGTGCTCCGCTTTTTCACGCGGTTCGTCATGACCGTCGTATCCGTCTCGCTCTCTACCGCCCTGGTGCTTGCGGGGCTCGCCATCCTTGACTGCTGCCTCTTCCAGAACATCGGCGGCACGGCGATGATCGCCATGGCGATCGTAGTGCTCATCTTCGCGGCGCTTTTGAATTTCGTCGTCATCTATACGCTGACCAACATCAACATCAGCGAACGGGAGCGCGAACTCGCCACGCTCATGGTGCTCGGATACCTCGATCGCGAAGTCGCCGGATACATTTATCGGGAAATCTACATTACGAGCGGGATCGGCATCCTGCTCGGTCTGCCCTTCGGTTGCCTGCTCTGCATGTTCATCTTCCGCATTATGGAATTCGGATCTGTCGCGGGCATGAATTGGTTCGTCTGGGTGCTTGCGCCCGTACTGTCCGTCATCTTCACCATCCTGGTGACGCTCATGCTTCGGCATAAGATCGTGCGCATTCGCATGAACGACTCGCTCAAGGCAGTCGAATGAATACAAAACATCGCCCCGCAAGCGCTTGCGGGGCGTTTTTGCCGAAAGCCTGCTCCGAAGCCGACCTTTCATCGTCCCTGCCCCGAACGCCGACGGCAGAGGCGACCGATGCGCTTTGAAAGAACGGGCTTGTGCGGCGCGTTTCTGACAAAATATTGTATCCCGCTTGTTTTTTTCCTGATTTTATGCTATACTGCCTTTTAGGAGGAATTTTTATGGACTTTTGGGAGACGCTCCGCGAGATCGGCGCGGAGTTCGTGCAAAACACCGGCCTCAGCATCGTAAGGACGATCGCCTTCTTGGTGCTCGGGCTCATCGTCATCAAGATCGTGCGCATCATCACGCTTTCCGCCACGTTGAAGAGCAACAAACTCGACAAATCCGCTTCGGCTTTCGTGCTGTCGATCATTACGGTGGTCATGTACATCGTGCTTGCGGTAATACTCATCAGTTCTCTCGGTTTTTCCACCGCTGGCATCATCGCTGCATTTTCTGCCGTCGCGCTCGCCATCGCACTCGCGCTCAAAGACAGCCTTGCGAGCCTCGCCAACGGCGTCATCATCATCTTTACCAAACCTTTCAAAAAGGGCGACTACATCGCCATCGGCGGGATAGACGGCCTCGTGCAGGACATCCGCCTCTTCAACACCAAGATACTGACGTACAGCAACGACGAGATCATCGTCCCGAACAGCGAAGTACTCGGCTCCAAGCTCATCAATTACAGCTCCATGCCCATCCGACGCGTCGTCATTCAGGTTCCCGTTCCCTATTCCGTCAACGTGCCTGAAGTCAAGGCTTTCCTTTTGAAGAGCGTCGCCGCATACGAACACACCGTCACGACGCCCGCCCCCTCCGTCGTTTTGGAAGCTTATGGCGAAGACACGCTCAAGCTCTCCGTGCGCGCGTGGGGACTCAACGAACACTACTGGGATCTCTATTTCGACCTGCGGGAAGTCATCTTGCAGGCGCTCATCGACCACAACATCGAAAAACCGTTCCGCCAGCTCGAAGTCAAAATGCGCGAACCTGCGGAAAAGAGAGGTGACGTATGAATCTCTTTGCGCTCCTTGCCAATGTCCTTGCAGAATCTGCGGAAACGGCGACCGATCCTGCGGAACTCGCCATTCAATACGCGATCTACGGCGTGATCATCGTCGCAGGGCTGATCGTTCTGACGCTGTTGCGGCGGGCAGACAAGCCGCTCAAACATACCGAACTGAAAAAACAACTCGTCGCCTTTCAGGAGGAACTGACCGCCTTTTCGCAGGCTGCAAATACTTATAAATCCTATCAATGCTTCAAGGCGATTTCCAAACTGCTCTATCGGCTGAACAAACTCATCATGCAGGCAGCCGTCATGGCGGAAAAGGAACGAGACGGCGACATCAGCGCCATTTCCGTCCATTTGGAAAATGCGAGAAACGCCCTGGCGACGTATAAATTCGGCTGTCAGGAAGCGGAATGCAAGGGCATCAGAACGGCTCTGGAAAAAGTAAGCGCCTCTGTCACCATTCTTGAAAAAATTCTCGTGCGAGACGCGCAGCTGCAAAAACGCCAGACAAAAAAGTCATAAAAAAAACGGATCTGAAGATCCGTTTTTCTTTTTTCTTCGCGACGCATCACACCCTGCCGCGCTCCCGTTTGAGATTCTCCTGCACGTCTTCCCGCCAATCGTCGTCCGCATGCGCGCCGTCGACGGGTTCATACTCATAGACGGGATTGCCCTCCGCATCCGTCCCGAGATGAACAAGATACTGTCCGACGTCGTACCCGCTTCCCACGGTGAGGAGAATGAGCTCCTCGCCCCTGACGGTCTCTCTTTCAAAGTACAGGATCTCATTTTCTCCGTTCCGGTAAGAGATCATTTTGAGCTCCGTCTCGCCGCGCTCCTCTTCGTATTCGAATACGCTTCGCTCGGTGAGCCTGCCGTTCTCGTAGAGAGAGTATTCATATTCCTGCTCCGTCTCGCCGCGCTCGGATTCCCGGCTCTGCTCCACTCTGATATAGCTCGATTCCGAAACGGTGACGACAAATTCCGTCTCGTTTTCACTCTCTCCGCCCTCCGTCTCGACGCTCCTCTCTCCCCGCACGGGATATTCGGCTCCGTCGACCGACATGACGCCTTCGATGCGGTACGTCTCCTCCGTCTCATCCCGATCTTCCTCGTAACGAACGAGTTCCTGATCGTAATACATGACGTATTCCAGGCTGTTCCCGCGCATATCGCGATACGTCACGGTCATCTTTTCGTCGTATTCCTCGCGATCGGAACGCTCCGACGTTACGCTGAATCCGCCGTCGCTCAGGAGACTTTCGACGAGCGCCATGTATTTGTCGAGCGTCCCTGTATCGATCGCCGTCTCCGCATAGGCGAGCGGAGAGAC
>CALVME010000007.1 GCA_944342055.1 uncultured Clostridia bacterium
TCAAAGCTATGGGCGTAAGAGAATCCACAAATGTAAACAGCCCTGCGACCGTAAAACAAAACACGCAAAGGAGCACGGAGATACCCGTCTGAATCGGATGCCGCAAGAGATTTTTCCACGCCCAACGCTGTATCAACATATTGTCCCTCCTCCTCTCTTCTCAAGCAAACTGATTGTCTTCAAAGCGCAAAAGACACTTAAACATAAATATTATTTTATATCCCATATATTTAATGACAGTATAAAACAAACACATAGACATGTCAATACCATTTTGAAAATTTATCAAACTTCACATTAAAAAAGCAATGAACTGTCTGCCGAATGTCTCTTTTTTCTATTCTTAAAAAGCACAAGTTTTATGCTGAAACAACGCTTCTCATACGAAAAAGCAGATCACACGCAATTTTCGGTTTCATTATACAAAAAACCTTCGCAAAACTGCGAAGGTTTTTATTGTTCCGAATTGAGAGTTTCCGAAAGCGGAAGTTTCCTTTTCTTCCTGAAAATGCGGAAACACAAGAGCACAACACCACAAAACAGCGTCGTAAAATAGAAAAAAATTCCTCTTGTCAAAAGCATGGCGGGAGCTACCAGCGCTTCGGCAAATACTCCCGAATAAAGCTGCAATGTGACCGATTCCGATATGCCTACGCCGCCGGGAATGGGAAGAGAATCGACGGTGAGTGCCGCCGCGACCTGCGCCGCGAGCAGTGCAAAGAAAGAAGCATCCCCTCCCGCCAGCGATTTTACCGCAAAAAATGCAATGGAGAACGCCGCAATGCGCTGAAAGAAAATACATCCCAACATCTTGCAGGCGACGGAAGGATGCCTTCGCACGTAGTCTGCCCCCTCGCGGTAGCGTTGCATCATGTGCGTAAAGCGGAAGAGCCATTTTTCTTTCCGTTTGATGATACGAAGCCGCGCAAGCAGTGAAATACCCGCCGTTCCGATCCTTCTGAGAAGCCCGTATGCCCAAATTGCCATGGCACAGACGGTAATGAACATCAAGTTGAAAAACATGCCCCAAAAATAAAGGATGGTGAGAAGGGTATTTCCGAGCACGATTTCGGGCGCATAACAAAGCACGACGATTCCCATACAGATGAGAAGGAGCTTGTAGAGAATCGTATTGAGCAGGGACGCTATCACCGCGTGCGTCACGTCCGCCTTGTCCCGCCGCATGGCGAGTACCGTCATCGGCTGACTGCCGAGCGCCGCGGGCGTTACGTTCCCGAAAAAGATATAAGTGCAGGCATAATTGACCGCGCGCACAAAATTTGTCTTCTCTCCGATGGAACGGAGCATAAAGAAAAACGAGCCCGCGCAAAACAAGAGAGACGCAACGCTTAAAGCGAGCGCGGCAAAGAGAGGTCCGACGTTTGCCTGCAACACAAGCTCGATTGCGTGCGACAGATCGTAATCGCGGAACGCCGATATCAAAAATGAAATGCCGACGGCCGCAAGCAGTACGCCGGTTATAACATATTTTAGCGCCTGCATTGTTCTTCGCTTCCGTTTGGAAGCGACCGTTTTTTCGTTATCCACAAATTACATGGCCGCTATGATACGACCCAACTCCTCATAGTTCTGCGCAAATAGTTTGCCGCCTGCGGCGAGCAATTGTTCTTTCGAGCGATATCCCCAAAGCACGCTTATACAAGGGATCCCCGCATTCGCTGCGGTCTGAATGTCCGTCTCGCCGTCCCCGACAAAGACGCAATCCTCCCTCTCCGCTCCAAAAAGCCGCATGACCGAAAGCGTAAGCGTGGGATCGGGTTTGAGCGCAACGCCCTCCTTCTGTCCCGCGACATACATGCCGGGAAGGCACTTTTGCACGACGTTTTTCGCCGCGGCGTCAGGCTTGTTGGTGACTACAGCGAAGCGACACCCGCACTTTGCGAGAGCATCAAGCGTCTCCCTTTCCGCGGGATACAGCTTCGTCCTGCCGCTGTAATTCCGAAAGCGCTCCAAATAGACGGGATAGACCTGCTCCAAAAGATCAATCCGCTCTCCGAGCATCCGCTCCACCAGTTTTTTTGCGCCGTTGCCGACGTATGCGCGCGCGTGCGCCTCGTCGATGGGCGGCAGGGAAAACTGCGCAAGCACTTCGTTGCAACAGGCTTGAATGTCTGAAAGCGAGTCGATCAGCGTCCCGTCAAGGTCAAAAATAATGAGTTTTTTCATAATTTACATGCGCTCGGGAATGCCGATGCCGAGCAAAGCAAACGCATTTTTCAGCACCTGCAAAGTCGCCGCCGTCAATGCGAGGCGGAAATTCTTCGTGTCGCCCGTCTCGGTCAGTATCTTGCAGGAAAGATAGAATTTATTGAATTTTTGCGCCACGTCGACCGCATAGCGGGCAATGTAGCAGGGCTCGTATTTTTCGAGGCAGTCGGCAATCGCGCCGCGGAAGGCGGAAAGCGCCTTGACGAGCTCGAACTCGTCAGAGCTGAGCTCAGGAACCGAATAAGTTTCGCGCTGACCCGCCTTAGCGAGCACGGAATTCGCGCGGGCTGCGGTATATTGCACATAGACGCTCGTCTCCCCTTCAAAGTTCAATACTTTGTCGTAAGAGAATACGATGTCCTTGATCTTGCTGTTGTACAGCGCGCCGAAGATGACGGCGCCCGTGCCGACCATTTCCGCGATCTTCTCCTTGTTTTCGAGCGCGGCGTTCTTCTCTTCGATGATCTGATATGCCTTCTCGATGCAACGGCGGATGACGTCCTCCAAAAATACGACGTTGCCCTTCCGCGTCGACATTGCCCCCTCTTCCAGGGAAACCATGCCGTATGCGACGTGCACGAGGTCTTTCGCCCATTCCTTGCCCATCAGCTCAAGCACCTTGAAAAACTGCTTGAAATGTAAATTCTGTTGATACGCCACGACGTACAGACACTTATAAAAATCGTACGTCTTTTTTCTGTAGATCGCGGCGGCGATGTCGCGCGTCGCGTACAGGGAGGCGCCGTCCGAGCGCAGAATGATGCAGGGAGGCATGTTGTACGGCTCCAGATCGACGATCTGCGCGCCGCGGCTCTCCACGAGCAGGCCCTTCTCCCTCAGTTCGTCCACCACGGGTTGCATCTTATCCGTATAGAAGCGCTCGCCTGCATAGCTGTCAAAGTGAATGTCGAGCATGCGGTAGATCTCCTCCACATAGCGCATGGTGAGGTCTTTGAACCACTCAAAGAGATCGTTGCACTCCTTGTCGCCGTCCTCTATAAGCTTAAAATACTTCCTCGCCTCTTCCTCGAGGGAAGGATCGGCCTCCGCCTCACGGTGAAAGCGCACATACAGATCGTTGATGGCGTGGATGCCGCCCTTTTCCACTTCCTCTCTGTCTCCCCAATGTCGATAAGCGGCGATGAGCTTTCCGAACTGCGTGCCGTAGTCTCCCAAATGATTGATGCCGACCGTATGATATCCGAAAAAGCGGTAAGCGCGATAAAGCGCGCCGCCGATGACCGTCGTCGAAAGATGACCGATGTGGAAGGGCTTTGCGATGTTGACGGAGGAATAATCGATGCAAATCGTCTTGCCCGCACCCTCGTCCGAAGAGCCGTAAAGATCGCCCTTCGCCTCGATCTCCTCGAGCACGGATTTTGCCAACCCTTTGCGGTCCACTTTAAAATTGAGATAGCCGTTGACGGCGGAGACTTCTCCGATCACGCCGTCGACGGGATACGTATCGCGCAGAGCTTCTGCAATCAGCGCGGGCGCCTTGCGCATCGTCTTTGCAAGCTTAAAACAGGGCAGGGCGTAATCGCCCATCTCGGAATTGGCGGGAACGGTAAGGAGTTCCTCCGTCTCCGCCTGTGTCATGCCTTCGATATGCAGACGCTCCGCAATGTATTTTTTATAATCCATATTCATCACCCGATGCGCCGAAACAACGTTCGGCGCGGAAAACATTTTCTGCCTACAGTCTATCATAAT
>CALVME010000008.1 GCA_944342055.1 uncultured Clostridia bacterium
TCTCACATAGAAACCATCATGAGCGCTTAAGTGCGCGAAAGGGGAGGGGCATTTCGCCCCTCCCCTTTCGCGCGCCGTCCTTCCTAAGCCGGAGCGAACCGCCGCTTTCGCCAGACGGCAAAGCAGAGGAACAATTCATTTGCGTCTTGACAGCGCGTTTTTTTCATGGTATAGTGAAAGCGGAAAGGGAGGTGAATGCCATGTTGAAAGGGAAATTAGGCGTTGCGCTCGCCCTTCTTTTGGTCGGGTGTATGGTTTGCGGCTGCGCCCCCAAACATACGCACGTCTACGAAAAGAGCGCGGAACAGCTTCCGACTTGTACAAAAGCGGGGTTTACGGAGTACCTCTGCTCTTGCGGGGAGAGTTACCGCGAGACGCTCGAACCGCTCGGTCACAGTCTGGACGGAGAAGGCATGTGTTCGGTGTGCGGCTATGGCGGCAGCGAGGGGCTCGCGTACGAATGGGAGGACGGCGGCTGGACGGTCGCGGGGCCTGCCGCTTATGGCGAAGAGCGGCTGGCGGTCGCGGCAAAGCATGAAAGTCAGCCCGTCGTTAAAATCGCGCCTTCGGCGTTCGCTCACAATGCGTCGATCAGAGAGATCGCATTGGCGGAGGGGCTGGAAGAGATCGGCAACGACGCGTTTGCATATACGGGTGCGGAAAAAGTGCGTTTGCCCGATTCCTTGAAGCGTGTCGGCAGCAATGCGTTTCTGAGCTGTACGGCGCTCGCGGAAGTGACGCTCGGCGAAGGGACGGAACGGCTGGACGCCTATGCCTTTGCGTATTGCACGGCGCTCGGCGGCGTCGAGTTGCCCGCTTCCGTGCGTTACGTCGGGAACTTTGCGTTCTATCAGTGCTGGTCGCTGGAAGAGATGATTGTTCCGAACGGCGTCACGTTCGTGGGAGATCTCGCCTTTGCGGGGTGTCGGGACTTGACTTCCGTTTTCTTGCCCGCGTCTCTCGAGACGCTCGGAAGCTACGTCTTTTCGGAGTGCCCCTCTCTCAGAGAAGTGCGCTTCGGCGGCACCGAGGAGCAATGGAACGCGCTGGGCGCTGAATTGCCTGCGGGCGTCGCGCTCGCATGCGGTGCGGAAGGGTAGAAGAAGCACGAGAAAGCGATATCTGAAAGCAAAAAGGGAGGGGCGCAGCCTTTCCCTTTTGCGTCATGGTGCGATTTTCGGGTTGGGTCACGATTCCGCCTTTTGTTTATTTGACGAGGCGATTGCCGTTTGAAAAACGCACTCCCTTCGCCTTGTCTCCGCGATATCTTTTTTTCTGCGGCGCTTGCCATTTTTCAAAAACGTGCTATAATAAAAGAAAACAAAAGTTTGTTTTGTGAAGACAGGAATCGCTTTTCGGTGCGTGCCGAGCGGGGGGAGGAATTTTATGTACGATCAGCCCACTTTTTTTGAAAGGGAAGCCGCACAGCCGCTTGCGGCGCGGCTGCGGCCGCGCACGCTCGCAGAGTTTGTCGGGCAGAAACATCTCTTGGGGGAAGGAAAGATTTTGCGCAGGCTCATCGAGGAGGACAAGATCGGTTCGATGATCTTCTGGGGGCCGCCCGGAGTGGGCAAGACCACGCTGGCGCGCATCATCGCCAACTGCACGAAGTCCGCGTTCATCGATTTTTCCGCGGTGACGAGCGGCATCAAAGAGATCAAACAGGTGATGGAGCAGGCGGAAAAGAACAGGCGCTTCGGCGAGCGGACCATCCTGTTCGTGGATGAGATCCATCGCTTCAACAAGGCGCAGCAGGACGCTTTTCTGCCGTTTGTGGAGAAGGGGAGCATCGTTCTCATCGGCGCGACGACGGAAAATCCCTCCTTCGAGGTGAACGGAGCGCTCCTCTCCCGTTGTAAGGTGTTCGTGTTGCAGGCGCTCGGGACGGAGGAGCTGGTTTCTCTGCTGAAGAGGGCGGTGGAGGACGAGCGCGGATTCGGGAACATGCGGGTGAAGATCGCGGACGAATTGCTTGCCCAGATCGCAGAGTTTGCGAACGGCGACGCGCGCAGCGCGCTCTCCACGCTCGAAATGGCGGTGCTCAACGGCGAGGCGGACGGACAGGGAAGGGTGACGGTCACGCAGGAGACCGTCGAACAGTGCACGCAGAAGAAATCCCTTCTGTACGACAAGACGGGGGAAGAGCATTACAATCTGATCTCCGCATTGCACAAGTCCATGCGCAATTCCGATCCCGACGCGGCGGTTTACTGGCTGGCGCGCATGTTGGAGGCAGGGGAAGACCCGCTCTACATCGCGCGCAGGGTGACGCGCTTTGCGAGCGAGGACGTGGGGCTCGCCGACCCGCGCGCGCTGGAGATCGCCGTGGCGGCGTACCAGGCGTGTCACTTCATCGGCATGCCGGAATGCAGCGTGCACCTGACGGAAGCGGTGACCTATCTTTCGCTCGCGCCCAAGTCCAACGCGCTCTATCTCGCTTATGAGAGCGCCAAGCGCGACGCGCTCACCATGCTTGCGGAGCCCGTGCCGCTCATCATCCGCAACGCGCCCACCAAGCTCATGAAGGAGCTCGAGTACGGCAAAGGCTACAAATATGCACATAGCGAGAAGGACAAACTGACCTCGATGCAGTGCCTGCCCGATTCTCTCGCGGGGAGGGAGTACTACCGCCCGACGGAGGAAGGGTTGGAGGCGAAGTACAAGGCGCGCCTCGAGGAGATCAAGCGCTGGAAAAAAGAGCACGAGGAATGAGCGGGAAGGCGGGTCGTTGCGGGGCGTGTTGTTCCGTTCGGAAGGATAACTCCCTCGTTGTCGGTCAGAGCCAAGCGGAAAGCGGCATCCTGTTCCGTTGCCTCGGGTACGCATGCGGCTTTCAGAAGAAAAGGCGTGAGTCGGATGCCTAACTCACGCCTTGATGAGGTCATGCGTTTTTTGACCAAACTTTGCAGTTTGCTTTAATAGATTGTGCTTTTTTATGAATTCAACTTGTAAACAGGACAATTTTGAGAAAGCCTTTTTCCGATCGGATTTTTCCTTTGAGAGGAAGGGTTTCCCATTCTTTTAACGCCGCGCTGTCCGTATAAATGACGGGGTGCGTTTCTTCTTCCCCCGAAAAAGCCGAATTTTCGATGAAAATATTACATTCCGCTCCCGTAAAGTCTCTTCCGCGCAGTACATATCTTGCCGAAAGCCGCACGCTCCCGTCTGCATTTCTTATCTGCGTATCTGCGCCCTTGCCGTAAATTTTGCCGTCAAAAAATGCGCTGTGCGCTTCTCCGTCAAACGTAATCACGGCGGCACGGTCAATCCGAATCGTCTCCAGGAGACGGACGGTAATTTCTAAAAGTGTTTTCATAAAGCGTTTTTTTTGGCGGCGATAAATGCGTCGGAGTTCTCGACTACCTCTTGCCAAGGCATATTGACTCCGTGTCCCGCCCCCGACAATTCGATGAGCTTTGCGTTCGGGAAAACTTTCACTGCCTTCCGCGAAAAAGAAATGTCGACGAGCTCGTCCGCCGTTCCGTGCTGAATGAGGACGGGCATCGCGCACTTTGCAAAGATTTCATCCTCTTTTCCTCGGTAAGAGAGGGCGTTTTCCTTAAATTTCTGCCAATTTGCAAGCCCTCCGCCGTTTGCATAATCGGTGGGAATGGAGAAGGCGGGATAGATCAGCACGACCGCCCGAAAGCGTTCGGGTTCCTCGGACGCGACGAGCGCCGTGACAAAACCTCCCATGCTTTCACCGTACAGATAAAGTTCTCTTTTGTTACAGAAGCTTCGCGCGGAGACAAAATCGACGACGGCGCGCAACTCTTCCTTTTCGGTGTCCAGCGTCGTGTCCGTCATTGCACCTTCCGTCTGAGAATTCGGATTGATCCCGCCGAAGTCAAAGCAGAAGCAGGCATATCCCAGCTTTGCGAAACGGTAAGCCCTGTCGAGCTCATCCGAATACCTTCCGCCGTAGCCGTGGCTCAAAATGACGGTGGGAAACGTTTCGCCTTCCGCATGTCGCGCAGGCAAAACGGCGGCGCCGAAAATCTTTTTGCCGCCCTTCACGGAAAAGCGCATGGAAATTTCGGCGCAATCGTTTGTTGTCTTTGCAGCCGTTTCATTTTCTACCTGAAATGTCGTCTCAATTTCTTTCATAACAACTCCTTTCCGATTTTTTCGGCACGCCGCGCGCGCAAACGCAAAGGCGTAAACCCCGCGCAACAGAAGGCGAAACGCCGTCGGGTCATTTTCGAATCCGTCTTGCCGACAGTTCCGCCATATTATGCTGTGCTTGTATCATACCCCATCGGACCTGTCATGTCAAGAGGTGAAATTCAAAAACCGCAGGGAGAGTGCTTCTCTCCCTTGCGGACATTCGTCGGGACGGAGCGATCGTTTTTTGCCTTTTGCAAAATTTTCAGCCGCGACGAGCTTTCCTCGGGACAACGGCGGCAGGATGCCCTGAACGGACTGACGCGCAGCCGCGGAGGAGGGTAGGGGGCGGGCGATCGGCATGCGTCGGGTGAGGTGCAAGTTGACCCTGATGTGCTTAAATCCCGCACGCGAGGCGGTGAGTGTATAAAAAAATCCCGAACCGATTGCGCTGCAATTCGCATTCGATTCGGGACGCTTTTATTTGGTGACCCCTACGGGAATTGAACCCATGTTGCCGCCGTGAAAGGGCGATGTCTTAACCTCTTGACCAAGGGGCCGTCTATGTAAACGGCAATGCTGCCGATTTTGACATGGTAGCGGCGGGTGGATTCGAACCACCGATCTATCGGGTATGAACCGATCGCTATAGGCCAGCTAAGCTACGCCGCCATGTGGTTGCGGGGGCAGGATTCGAACTTGCGACCTTCGGGTTATGAGCCCGACGAGCTACCTAGCTGCTCCACCCCGCGATAGAGCATCATCAAGATGCTCGTCTATTCTATTATAAATCGGGGGGTTTGTCAACTGTTTTTTGAAGAATTTTCGAAAAAATTTGAATTATTTTTGTGAACGGTTGCGTTTGCAAAAAAGAAATGCTATAATAGCGGCGTGAATGTCTCTCTCGCACCGCTTTTGCACAAACGAATCGCCGTCGCCGTTTCGGGCGGACGGGACAGTATGGCGCTTCTGCATTTTTTATCCCGAAACAGAGATCGCCTGACGCTGTTTGCCGTTCACTGCGAGCACGGCATTCGGGGCGAGGACTCTCTCGCGGACGCCGAACTGGTGAAAACGTTCTGCGCGCAGGAAAACATTCCGCTTTTTTTCTTTCGGGAAGATTGTATCGCCCGCGCAAAGAAGGAAAGAGTTTCCCTCGAAACGGCGGCGAGAAATTTTCGCTACCGCTGTTTCGACGGCTTGCTGAAAGAAAATAAGGTCGATTTCGTCGCGACGGCGCACCATGCCCTCGACAACGCGGAGACGGTGCTCTTCCGCCTTTGCCGCGGCAGCGCGCTCTCGGGATTGTGCGGAATCGGGGACAGAGAGGGATACCTTCGCCCGCTTTTGCACTGTTCGCGGGGGGAGATCGACGAATACGTGCGGCGAAACGCCGTTCCGTATCGGGACGACGAGACGAATTTCGCCTCGGACGCGACGCGCAATTTTTTGCGGCTCGAAATTTTGCCCGCGCTCGAGGAGCGCATCGGCGGCGCGGCGGAAAACATTTCCCGCTTCGCTTCCCTTGCGGCGGAGGACGAGGCGTTGCTCTCTTCGCTCGCCCTTCCCCTCGTACGGGACAACGCCGTCCTGCTCGACGAACGCTTTCCGCTGTTTACCCGCGCCTGCCTCGCCGTCCTGAAGAAAATGGGGGTGGAGCGAGATTACACTTCCCGACATCTTTTCGATCTGTATGCCCTCATCGGCAAGGAAAACGGCAAGAAGCTCGATCTTCCGGGGGGTGTGGTCGCCTATCGGGAGTACGACAGGGTCTCGTTTGCGCGAAGCGGCGGCTCCGCCGACGAGGTTCCCTTTCGCGAAGGCGCAGAGTTTATGGGGCGGACGCTCACCCTCTCCGAGGGCAGGCTGCGTTTCGACGCCGACAAATTGCCTGAAGACGCCGTGGTGCGGCTGAGGAGGCAGGGCGACAGGTTTCGGTCCTTCGGCGGCGGCGAGAAGAGCCTGGGGGACTGGTTTACGGACAAAAAAATCCCGCTTCGCCTGCGCGGAGAGATCCCCGTGGTGGCGAGCGGCAATCGCGTCTATATCGTGGGCGAATATGAGATCGCCGATGAGATCAGAGTGACGGGCGAGACGAAACGCGTCTTGTCCATCAAGTACAAATGAGGTGAAACATGCATCAGGACTGTGAAAAAATTTTGTTGACGGAAGAGCAGATACAGAGGCGCGTGCAGCAGATCGCAGATCGGCTCAACCGCGAATATGCGGGCAAGAACCCGCTCGTCATCGGCATTTTGAAGGGCAGCGTCGTCTTTTATTCCGATCTCATCCGCAAGCTGGAGATGCCCATCGAACTCGACTTCATGGCGGTGTCTTCTTATGGCGCAGGCACGACTTCGAGCGGATTTCTGAAGATCAAAAAAGACCTCGACAAGAACGTCGAGGGGAGAGACGTCATCATCGTGGAAGACATCATCGACAGCGGCTATACGCTCGCAAAGCTGAAGAAATTGCTCTACGCGCGTCACCCCGCTTCCGTCAAGATCGTCGTCCTGCTTGACAAATTCGAGCGCAGGGCGGTCGCGATCGAGCCCGATTATTCCTGCTTCGACATCGAGGACGAATTTGTCATCGGTTACGGCTTGGACTACAACGAACAGTACCGCAACCTTCCCTATATCGGTATCCTCAAGCGTTGCGTGTATGAGCACTGAACGCTCGGCGAATGCGGCGCACGTGAGCTCGGCGCAGAAAAAACAAAAACGCGGAGCCGTGATCACACAACTCCGCGTTTCGGGTTTTGGCGTAGAAGGCGGGATTTGAACCCGCGCCGCCGAAAATCAGCGCTAACGCCTTAGCAGGGCGTCCCCTTGAGCCTCTTGGGTACTTCTACATCGTAAGGCAACCGAAAAAGCGATACTACTATAACACAAATTTTTGCGCTTGTCAAAGTATATTTTCCTCAGATTGAAAAAAAATTAAAAAAATTTATTTTTTATATTGCTATTCTTATTATTTTATGTTAGAATATTAAAAGAGGTGGTATTATTATGAATATCTGGCACGATATTGAAAAGAAACGGATTCAACCGGAAGATTTTGAAACACTCATCGAAATCCCGAAGGGATGCAATCTGAAATACGAACTCGACAAAGCGACGGGATTGCTTCGCCTCGACCGCGTGCTCTATACATCCACGCACTATCCCGCGAATTACGGATTCATTCCCCGCACGCTCGCGGACGACGGGGACCCGCTCGACGTTCTGGTGCTCTGCTCCGAGCCCGTCTATCCGATGACGCTCATCCGCTGTTTCCCGATCGGCGTGATCACGATGGTGGACGACGGCGCGACGGACGAGAAGATCATCGCGATCCCCTTCCAGGAGCCCACCTATAACAGTTACCAGGACATCGAAGATCTCCCGCAGCATATCTTCGATGAAATGATGCATTTCTTTGAGGTTTACAAGACGCTGGAACACAAGAAGACGACAGTCAAAGAGATCTGTCACAGGCAGGCGGCGTTGGATATCATCACCAAGTGCATTCAAAATTACGAAAAGAAGTATGGGTCTAAAAAATGATGAAAATACTGTTTTTAGGAGATTCTATCACGGAAGCCGGAAGAGATTACATGAACGACAAAGATCTCGGTTCCGGATATGTGCGCATTTTTGCGGGCAAGCTCAGGCTTTTGTATCCCGACAACGAGTTTGAATTCGTCAATCGCGGCGTGACGGGCTACGGCGTGGCGGACGTCCTCGCCTGCACGGACGAGGCGCTTGCCGAAAAACCCGACCTGGTTGTGCTTCTCATCGGCGTCAACGACGTGACCTGCCGCTTTACCAAGGGGATCGAGGTTACGCCCGCGCAGTTCAAGCAAAATTACGAGGCGATCGTCGAAAAGGTGCGCAATTTCGGGGCAAAGCTGGTGGTTTTGCAGCCGTTCGTCCTGAAAGTGCCC
>CALVME010000009.1 GCA_944342055.1 uncultured Clostridia bacterium
GCTTACGCGCTTCCGCTCGTTTTTCTACTTCTTTCAGAGAGATTTGCCCCTCCCCTTCGCCGAACTCAATATTTACGCTGATATGACTGTCCGGTTCTTTGTGGGACAAAAGAACCAGCGTCTCAACGTGAGAGGTCTGCGGAAACATATCAAACGGCTCCACCGATTCGATGCGGTACGCGCCATCTCCCGTTCCCTTGACGATCGCTCCGTTCTCCTCGCGAAGGGAGCCCGTCAAAAGCCCCAGATCGCGCGCGAGCGTCGCGGGATTGCACGAGATCATCACGACCCGCTTTATCCCCGAAGCGGCAATGGCGGACACCACGCTCCGCTCCAAACCCTTGCGCGGCGGATCCACCGTCAGCGTCGCCTGCTCTCCGACCGTCCGCATGAGCCGGGGCAGGACCTCCTCCACGCTCCCGCAATGATTCTCCATATTGACAAGTCCGTTCTCCCGCTTGAGCGCATCTGCGCAAGCGACCGCTTCGGGCACGATCTCGATGCCGTATGCCTGTCTGCACTTCTTCGCAAACATTGCCGTGAGCAGTCCGCCGCCCGCATAGCAATCGATGACTGTCGCGTCTTCGGAGACCTTGGACAGCGCCGCCTCGTACAATTTTCCGCGGATGTCTCCGTTCACCTGCACGAAGGTGTTCGCACCCGCGCTGTAGCGAATGCCGTTTTCCTCCGCACCAAACACACCGGCGCCGTACACCAGACGAAATTCCTTGCCGAAGATCACGTTGCTGCGCGACGCGTTTTTGTTGTGCCAGAGAGTAAAATCCGCAAAAACCTCTTTCAGCATCCCGACGAGCTTCTTCTCCTGCGGCAAGCTCCCCGTCGTGACGAAAGTCACGATGTACTTTCCCGCAAGTTCCCGAATGACGACGTGGCGAAGAACGCCCTTGCCCGTCGCCTCATCGTATCCCTCCGCGCCGCACTCCTTTGCATAGCGTCTGATCAGCCCGATCGCGCGCGCCGACCACGGCGTGACGGGGCAATCCCCGATCGGCACGATCCGATGCGAGCGGGGCGCGTAAAATCCGACGACCGTCTCTCCCGCCGCCTGCCCCACGGGCAGCTGCAGCTTGTTGCGATAGCCGTATTGCGCCTCGCAAGGCACGACGGGAGACACTTCCGCCTCGATGTTCCCGAGTTTTCTGAGCGCCGAAGCGACTTTCTCGCGCTTCCAGGCGAGTTGCGCCTCATAGCGCATGTGCTGCAGATGGCAACCGCCGCATTTTCCGTACGCCGCGCAAGCGGGTTCAACGCGATCGGGAGAGGGGACGAGCACTTCCAAAAGCTTGCCGTAAGCGGCGCCGCCCTTTGCCCTGACGATATGCACCCGCACGGTTTCGCCGACGAGGCAAAACGGGACGAATACCCTGCCGCCTTCCGTCTCGACGACGCCTTCCCCTTCCGAGCCGAGCGCGCTGACCGTTCCGATGAATTCTGTATTTTTTTTCAACATACGCTCCCCGCGTTCTTTCCTTCTTCTCTCTTTTGCAGCAGCTCGTCAAAGATAATCCCGCGAGGGATCTTCCTTGTGTTTGATCTGCCCAGGGTTGCCGATGACCACGGAATTGTCCGGGACGTCGAAATTCACGAATGCATTCGCCGCGATCAGCACGTCGTTGCCGATCCGCACATTGCCGCAGACGAATGCGTTGCAACAGATCGTGACCCTGTCTCCGATCGTCGGCACGCCCTTGTTTTTGCCGCTTCGGACGGAACCGATCGTCGCTCCCTTAAAAATCGTGACGTTCTCTCCTATGATCGCGGAAGGATTGATCGTGATCCCGTAAGGATGCACCAAAACCAAACCTTTCCCCACTTTGGTATAATCGATCTCTAACCCGCACTTCTTTCCGATGCATTTCGCTCGAAAGCGATAGTACTTGTTCAAAAATCCGATCTTGGACTGTTTTCTCCCGAAATATGCAAATTTCAAAGCGGGATTCAACAAAAGGCGCAGGCGCCCTCCGAAAAAAGTCCATTCTTTGCGGTACGTTCTCTTATAATCGCATTGAAAAGTCTCATTCATCTTTCTGTCCCGAAAATCCGCAGACTTCCGATTCTCCCTCTCCAGCGTTTTCAAAAAAGCAAACATTCCTTTCCGAATCGTTCGCACATCCTGTTGAAAGCAGTATATCACATTGCCGCACATAAGTCAAATGCGCGATTCTCTTTTATCTTTTCACTGCGCTACAAAAGAAAAAAGGCAACACTCCTTTGCCTTTTTCTCTTCGTTGCCGTCGGGCAATCGTATTCTCATCTGCGACGAATGCGCGACACCAGGGCGTCCACCGACATCTGACAGCGGAACATCATGTAATCGTAAGGATAAAACAATAAGATCCCGACAGGGAACATGATCCAGGGCATATACGCGTCGAGCACGGGGAAGTTGGTCATCATGCCGAACACAAACCGCCAGACGAGATAGAGCATGACGTCAAACCAAACCGCCTTGACGATAAAGCAGACGACTCTGTTCCAGCGCTTTTTGACCTGGAAATAGTTGAACACGGGGTGCAACCCGAAAAAGACGAGAAACGGAAGCAACCGCCAGAAATAGCCGATCGAACCGAACAGCAGAGACAAAAGCGACGAAGCGACGTACGTCATCGCGCTGCCCCAGGGAAATTGCCGCGCAAGCGGAAGCATCACGGCGAACGTGCCGAAGAGATACCCCGTCATCAATAAGTACGAATTGAGCGTGCCGAGCGTCAGAAACAGCGCCGCGATCGCCGAGGCGATGCCCGAAAGAGCAAGCTCAAACGATTTCCGCTTCATCGATCAACGGCAGCCGCAGCAGATGTTGAACAGACAGTTCACGCACATATAGGTATAGCAGCAGCTGATGCAGTCCGAACACCAGTTCCCGCCCATCTGTTCGTTTGGCTGACCTGCGGGCTGAGGCTGAGGATTGTAGCGGTTCCCTTCGCCGCCCGACTGCTGCTCGTAATTCATTTTCGCGTTGAGCTTGTCGTAGGCGTTTTTGTATTTCGTGTTGCCGGGGTCCATCTGCATCGCGATCTCGAGCTGTTTCTTGCATTCGTTCATCCACTCCTTGCGGAAAAAGACGACGGATTGCAGATAGTGCCACTCTGCGTTGCGCTCGTTGAAGGAATCGAGCTTGCTCTGCGCGCCGGCAACGTCGCCGCTTCGGATGCAGTCCTCCACGTCTTTGAGGGCGGAAGCGCCTTCCGTGTTCTCCCCCTTTTCCTTGCGCTCGGATTTGAGTTCGCTGTAAGCGACGTTGAGCTTATGCAGCATTCTCGCCGCTTCGTTGCCCTCTTCGCCCGCCTTGAAGCTGTCTTCGCGGTATTTCGCCTTCAGCTCCTGATACTTTGCCTCGATCTCCTCGTCGGTGGCGTCCTCGCCTACCCCCAATATCTCGTAATATTCTTTCATGCTTCACCTTTATAGCTTTTTTAACATCTTGTCTTTTTTGCAATCCGTGCAATTTTCGCACCGCAAAATGCGTTTGGTCGCATTCGGCAGTCCGAGCATCAGAATGTTGTCGGTCAGATCGTGATTGAAGTGCAGCCGCACCCGACCCAACCGCTCCCGCAAGCCGAAAAACAGCGTCCTGAAAATAAAATCGATGTCCCCGCCGTTTTTCTGCAGGAGCTCCGCCTTATCTTTTGCCCCGTACGCGAGGCGAAAGACGTTGTAGCAGCCCTTTCTGACGTCCTTGTCGTAATCGTCCACGGCGTCGATGAGATAGATCCACTTGCCGATGAGATAAAACAGCTCGCCCGTCTCCTCCGTCGCCGATTCGCCCAACGCGTAATCGGATATCTCGCGCACCATCATTGCCGTCTGATCCGCCGCACGGTCGGGCGAATCGCACCCTGCCTTTTCCGACTCCGCGTTCAGCGCGAGCCGCCGCTGAATGATCTCGACGACCTTCGGATGCCGCTTTTTTGCGAGCCGATACCCCTTCGCGAACCACAATCTCTTGAGCCTGCCCTTGCCTTCATCCTCGATGTCGTCGGTCAGTTTGTAATAGATCCAAACGGTGTTGACGCAGGCGAGCAGATCGCTCAACTCGTCGGGGACGGCGACGGGCCGTTTGCTGATGAGATGCTCGATGCAATGCTGCTGTTCGACGCGGATGTCCGCATTCTTCAGATTGTGCAATAGCGCAGACAAAAATGTGACGTCGTACGAGAGCCCCATGCGCGCGAGCGTGCCGCAGGTACCGCCGATGCTCTTGCACAGGCCGCAGTAAAGCGCCTTATAGAGCATCGCGTCCTTGATATACAAATTGGGAAGATCCGGGCTGACGTAACCGAACAATTATCTGTCTCCTTGATAGAACCCGATTTTTCTGTACACTTTGTCGAGTGTCTTTCTCGCCGTGCGGAACGCCTGTTCCGCGCCCGACTTGAGCACGCTTTCCAGATAGCCTTTGTCCGCGAGCAACCGCTTCTGTTCCGCCTGAACGGGCTCGATGCGGTCGGCGACCGCTTCGCCCACGGCGAGCTTGAATTCGCCGTATCCCTTGCCCTCGAATTCCTTCTGGCTCTCCTCGATGCTCTTGTCCGTCATGACGGAATAGATCGAAAGGAGGTTGGAAACGCCGGGCTTGTTCTCGGGATCGTAGCGCACGCAAGCCTCGCTGTCCGTGACCGCGCGCCTGAGTTTGCGGATGACGGTATCCCTGTCGTCCGAAAGAAAGATCGCGCCGTTGGGATCGTCCCCGCTCTTCGACATTTTCTTGCTCGGGTCCTGCAGATCGTTGATCTTTGCGCCCACCTTGCCATAGATCCCCTCGGGAACGGTGAAAGTGGGAGAATAGCGGTTGTTGAAGCGGATCGCTATGTCGCGGGTGATCTCCAGATGCTGGCGCTGATCGATGCCCACGGGCACGACGTCCGCCTGATACAGAAGAATGTCCGCCGCCATGAGCACGGGATAGTCCATGAGTCCCATGTTGATGTTTTCCGCGTGGCGCGCGCTCTTGTCTTTGAACTGCGTCATACGCTCCATCTCGCCCACATAGGTGATCGTGTTGAGCACCCAGGCGAGCTCCGCATGGCAGGGAACGTGCGACTGCACATAGAGCACGCACTTTTCGGGATCGATGCCGCAGGCGATGTAAAGGGCGAGAAGCTGCAGCGTATTTTTGCGCAGCGCGGCGGGGTCCTGTCTGACCGTGATCGCGTGCATGTTCGCTATGGCGTAATAACAGCGGTATTCGTCCTGCAGTTGCACCCAGTTGCGGATCGCGCCGACATAGTTGCCGATCGTCAGGTTGTTCGTCGGCTGGACGGCGGAATACAAAACTTTTTTCTCTTCCATATCTTACCTCTCATTTTCAGAAATTATAACACAAGCAATCTCAAAATGCAATCTTTTTGCCGACAATGCGCGCGGATTCACAAGGATTCACGGATTTTATCATGCAACGGACACAAAAAAACCGCATATCCGGCTGTTCCGAATATGCGGCAGTCTTCTTTTGGGTGCGGCGCGCCCGCAAAAAAGGGCGTTATTCGAGAAATTTGAGCACTTCCTTGAACGCGTCGGCGACGGGCACGCTCTTTCTGAAGCGGACGGGCTTGTCCCTGAGCCCCGCAAGCGAAGCGGGGATCGCCATGGCGGTCAGCGCGTTGATGCGCTTGACGCCCTTGAAACTGTCCTTCACGTCGTTCCCCGTGAGCGCGTACAGCACGTCCTGCGGGAATTTATACGGGCTCGCCGTGGAGACGATGACCATGTTCCGCTTGTCGTCCTTCTCCTTTTCGAAATAATCGCGCGCGACGCTCATCGCCACGCCCGTATGCGTATCCATCGGATAGCCGATCTCCGTGAAGAGGTCGTAGATACACTCCACCGTCTGATCTTCCGTCGCATAACCCGCGAAGAACTCCTTCTGCATCGCCTGTCTCTCCTCTTCGGAGATCTCGTAGCAACCCTTCTGCGAAAGGTCGCGCATGCGCTCTGCCGTCAGGGCGGCGTTTCTGCCCGAAAGCTCGAATACGAGCCGCTCCAGATTGGAGGAGATGAGAATGTCCATGGACGGAGACATCGTCTTATGGAAGGCTCGCCCCTCCGTCTTATACTTGCCGCTGCGGATGAAATCGGTCAGCACGTTGTTGCGGTTGGACGCGCAGACGAGCTTCCCGACGGGGAGCCCCATGCGCTTCGCGTAATACGCCGCGAGAATGTTGCCGAAGTTGCCCGTCGGCACGGTGAAATTCACCTCTTCGCCGGGCTGAATCTGATCAGAAGAGAGCAGGTCGAGGTATGCGGAGAAATAATAGGCGATCTGCGGCGCGAGGCGGCCGAAGTTGATGGAATTCGCGCTCGAAAGGATGGTATTTTTCTCTTTGAGCTGCGCCTTGCACTCCTCGCTCGCGAAAATCTTTTTGACCGCCGTCTGGCAGTCGTCAAAATTTCCCTTCACCGCCACGACGTTGACGTTGCCGCCCTCTTGCGTGCACATCTGCAATTTCTGCATCTTCGATACGCCGTCGTCGGGATAGAACACCATGATCTTGATGCCCTCCGCGTCCCTGAAGCCTTCGAGTGCCGCTTTGCCCGTGTCGCCGCTCGTCGCGACGAGGATGAGGATCTGCTCCTTCACGCCCAGCATGTCGCTGCCCGCGCGCAGAAGGTAGGGAAGGAGAGTGAGCGCCATGTCCTTGAAGGCGCACGTCGGGCCGTGGAAGAGTTCGAGCATATACACGCCCTCGTCCAACCGCACGAGAGGCGCCGCGTCCTTGCCTTCAAACTTAGAGTACGCTTTTTCGCAGGCGGCGAGCAACCCCGCCTTGTCGTACTCCTCCAGATATTTGGAGAGGACGAAGCAGGCGCGCTCCGCATACGACATCGGGATCATCGCATCCAGTTCTTCTTTGGTAACCTGAGGAAACCGCTCGGGGACGAAGAGCCCTCCGTCCTTCGCGAGTCCCTGCACGATCGCCTGCGCCGCGGTCACCTTCTCATTGCCGCGCGTACTGATAAAATACATAGCTTACTCTCCTTGTCTTCATTGAAAAAACCGAAAGGCGCATCCTTTCGGTTTTCATTCTCATGCCAGATGCTTCTTGATAAAGTCGGGCAGATCTTCGGGTGCCGCGCTGCAAGTGAGCGTGATCTTGAGATCCAGGTCTTTGCTGACCTTGTCCAACATATAGAAGAACCCCGCCATCTGATCGAGCGGCTTGCCCGCGATCCGCGCGACGCCGTCGATGAAAATGTATTCGTTATCGTGATTGCCTGCGATAACGCCCTTGACAAATCCGCACAGGGCGTCTTCCCCTGCAATGTCAAATTCGCTTGAATCGATAAATCTGACTCCACGGTCGATGTCGTACATATACCGTTTCGTATCCGTGATGAAGATCAGATGTCCCTTCGCCGTTTGGACGGCGGCGTTTGCCGCGTCGATTATCTTTTTCGTCTTCCCCGAGCCTTTTGCGCCGGCGATCACTTGAATCATGAAAAACCCTCCTGTTCTGTTGGCGGAACTTTTTCCGCCTTTGTACCATTGTAACAAGTTTTTCGAAGAATTTCAAGACCTTTGACGAATTTTTTTTGCAAAAAACGAAAGAATCAGTCGAGGCTCTCCACAAACGTTTCGATCCTGCGCAAACCTTCTACCATATCCTCCATGGAAAGGCTGTAGGAAAGGCGCACGCAACCGTCGTCGCCGAACGCGATGCCGGGGACCGCCGCGACCTTCACCTTTTCGAGAAGGGCGTCGCAGAAGGACACGGAGCCGTCGATCAGCTTGCCGTCGCAATGCTTGCCGTAGAAATGGTCGACCGTGAGCATGACGTAGAACGCGCCGTCCGGACGGACGTACTGCAGATCGGGATGCGCGTCGAGCATCTCCATCATCTTGAGCCTTCTCTCGTTGAAGATGCTGACCATGCGCTGCGTCTCCTCTTCGGGGCCCTCGAGCGCCGCGATCGTCGCGTACTGCGTGATTGAGGACGCATTCGAAGTCGCATGGCTCTGGAAAGAATCGATCGCCTTCGCAATGTCCTTGGGAGCGGCGAGATAGCCCAGCCTCCAACCCGTCATGGCGTACGTCTTGGAAACGCCGTTGACGACGATGGTGTGCTCCTTCATATAGTCGGACACGCACGCGATGGAGAAAGGCTTCGTGCCGTTGTAGATGAGCTTTTCATAGATCTCGTCGGACAAGACATAGATGCCTGCGCGCTCGCAGACCGCCGCGATCGCGCGGATCTCCTCTTCCGTATAGACCGCGCCCGTGGGGTTGGCGGGAGAGTTGAGGATGAGCAGTTTCGTCTTCTCAGTGATCGCCCTTTCGATCTGCTCCGCCGTCACTTTGAACTGATTGCTGCGCTCGCCGAGTACGGGGACGACCACGCCGCCGCAGACCTTGACGACCTCGGGATAGGTGACCCAATAGGGCGAGGGAAGGATAACTTCGTCACCGTCGTCGAGGAGGGCGAACAGAGCGTTGAAGATGGAATGCTTCGCGCCGTTGGAAACGATGATCTGGGAAGGCTCGTAGTGCAGATTGTTGTCCTTCTCGAATTTGCGGCAGATGAGCTTGCGAAGCGCGGGAAGTCCGGAAGACGGCGTGTACTTCGTATAGCCTTTTTCCATCGCGTCGATCGCGGCGCGGATAATGTGTTCGGGCGTGTTGAAGTTCGGTTCGCCTACGCCGAACGAGATGACGTTTTCACCCGCTTCCTTCATCGCCTTCGCCTTTGCGGATACGGCGAGCGTCAGGGACGGGGAGATCGATAACATTCTTTTCGAAACACTCATGGGAGCACCTCCGATTTTCGTTCATCGCGCCGCCGCAGAGCGGAACGTGCGCGCGCATAACGTCTTTTGCTGATAAATCTTATATATTTTACTGAAAAACGCCCGAAAAAGCAAGCCATCCGCCGAAAATTCCGTCGTTTGAAAGAAATATGGAAAAAGACACAAAAATATGTGCATTTTTTACATTTTGAGCGCAAAGCGCAGGGAGCTCGCCCGTTTTACGCCCTTTTTTCCGAAAAAAAAGAGCCTTGCGGCTCCCCTCTCTTCTCCTTTTGCGGCGCCGCCGCAAAAGGAGAAGAAAAGAAAAAACGAATTGCTTTCATCGAAGATTCCGCGCCCTGCGCTTCATAAGCGCGTAAACGACGCACCCGACCGCCCAGACGATCACGGAAACGCCGATCAGAATCGCGCAATTTAAGAAAAACTGCTCGGGCAGGATCTCGATGATCTGATCTTCCCGATAATCGAAGATCCAGTTGTCCTTCCCCGGGAAAAAGATCTTGTGAAAGACGACGAACGCGCGGTCAAAATCCGCCGCGGCAAGCGCCCCGATCGCCAGGGGCAGGACGATCGCCGCGATGCCGACGAACAGTTCGGGCCGAAGCCCCGCGACCGTCCCCATTCTCACGATCTTCTTTTGCTCCAGCACGCGCACGCACACGACGGCGCAAAACGAGACGATGAACACCCAAAGATTGAGATCGAACAGCATTTTGCAGTCGACAAAGTGCTGATAGCCGCTCTCCGAGTATCTGAGCTGCCCCGTGCCGAAGGGAGCGCCGAGGGTCAGGTAGTCCAAAAGTTCGTTGTACGCCTCGACGATCACGTCGCGGGAAAAGCCGCTGTCCGCCTCGATCCCGAGCGCGCCGATCTGCCAGAAATAGAAAAAACGGCAATAGATGGGAAGTCCGATGGAAAACGTCAAAATCAGAAAGAAGAGCGCGACCGCATAGACGGCGGTGGCAATTTTATGTTTCATAATCCTCCAAAGCCGCAGAGAGCGCAATGAGCGTCTGCGAGGGGAAATAGAATCCCCACATGCCGTACGCCGCGAAATCGTACAGAGCGGACGGCAATTCCACGCTGACGAACGCGCCAAGGTTGAAGAGCCCCACGCACACGTCGCATCCGACGAAGAGAAGCAGGCCCGCGGCAAACAGCCACCCCGCGCCCCTTGCGCGGAGGAAGGCGTCCGCCGTATTCATCAGAAGATTGACGAAATAGAGCGCGGCGAGCGCCGTCAGCAGGGTGAAAAGGTGCAAAATGGCGAACGCCGCCCATGCGAGCGCCGCCAAAGCGAAGCGCAGAGGCAGTCCGACCTTCGGGAATTTCCCGCCCCCGAGGCGGACGCAATAGAGCGCCTGCACCGCACAGAACGCGACGAGCCCGACCTCGAAATGGTCCTGCCGAATGAGCAGAAACCAGTCGGATACGAGCGTAAAGGCGAACGCGACGCAGGTGATGCGCGCCGATCGTCCCCCCAGGCAGGCGAAAAACAGCGCAACGAGAAAACACAGCACGATGCCCGCATATTTGACGGCGTCGGCGTTCTGCCCGAACGGATCCGCCCAATACAGCGCATACAGGACGAGTTCCGCCGCCAGGAACGGGAACAGAACGTACTTACTCTTCGCTGCCCGCAAGCTGCGCCTCTCTGTCCGCGAGGGCGAGCGCGTCCAGCATTTCCTGGATGTCGCCCATCATGAATCCCTCGATGTTGAACGTGCTGAAGCCGATGCGGTGATCGGTGACGCGGGACTGCGGGAAATTGTAGGTGCGTATGCGCTCGCTTCTGTCGCCCGTGCCGACCATGCTCTTGCGGTTCTGCGCGTATTCGCTCTGATTCTGCTGATTGTAATAATCGTACAATCTGGAGCGCAACACTTTGAACGCGCGCTCCTTGTTCTTGAGCTGAGAGCGCTCGTCCTGACAGGAGACGACGATGCCCGTCGGGAAGTGCGTGATGCGGATGGCGGTCTCCGTCTTGTTGACCTTCTGTCCGCCCGCGCCAGAGGAGCGATAGACGTCCACCCGAATATCCTTTTCGTTGATCTCGACTTCGACGTCCTCCGCCTCGGGGAGCACGGCGACCGTCACCGTCGAGGTGTGCACTCTGCCCTGCGACTCCGTCTCGGGGACGCGCTGGACGCGGTGAACACCGCTCTCGTACTTGAGCGCCTTGTACGCGCCCTTGCCCGAAATGTTGACGACCGCCTCTTTCATGCCGCCGAGCTCCGTCTCGTTGAGTTCGACGGGCTCGAACTTGAATCGGCGCTTTTCGCAATAGCTCTGATACATGCGATAGAGCTCGTAGGCAAAGAGCGCCGCCTCGTCGCCGCCAGCGCCGCCGCGGATCTCGAGGATGCAGTTTCTTTCGTCGTTTTTGTCTTTGGGGAGCAGAAGGATCTTGAGTTCCTCCTGAATTCCCGCGAGCTTCTCCTTGCAGGCATGCCCCTCTTCGTTGAGCATATCCCGCATCTCCTTGTCTTCCTCCGATTCCGCCGCGGCGAAATCGTCGTTCATCTCCTTCTCAACAGCGCAGTATTCCCTGTATTTCTCCGCGACCTCTTCGATCTCGGCGCGCTCTTTGGAATACTTCGTCCACTGCTCCATGTCTGCGAGCACGTCTCCGTCCGCGAGCAGGCGGTTGAGCTCTTCGTAGCGTCTGATGATGTCGTCCAACTTTTTCAGCATATCTTTACGATCCTTTCCACTCCTTCCAGGTCTTTGATGATCTCCGTCTTCCTCCCCTCGAAAAAGGAACAGATCGAATGCGCCTGTTCCTCGCCGCACTCAAACAAGATCGCACCGCCCTCCTTGAGGTGTGCGGGCGCCTCCTCTGCCATGCGCCGATAAAAATCCATGCCGTCTTCTCCGCCGTCGAGCGCCATGTGCGGCTCGAACTCCCTGACCTCGCGCTGCATCTTTGCGATGAAGCCCGTCGGCACATAGGGCGGATTGCAGACGATGAGATCGAACTTCCCCTCGACCTTTTCGAGCAGATCGCTCTCGACGAAAGTCACGCCGACGCCGTTTGCCTCCGCGTTTTCCTTTGCGAGGGAGAGCGCCTCCGCGCTCAGATCGGAGGCGGTCACCTCCGCGCCCGTCTCCTTGGCGATCGCAATCGCAATGCAGCCGCTGCCCGTACAGACGTCGAGCACGGTGCGCCTGCCCCGCTTCACCTCGCGGATGGCGGCGGCGGCGAGCTCCTCCGTCTCAGGCCTCGGAATGAGGGCGCGCGCATCCGTCTTGATCGTCACGCCGCAAAAATCGGTATCCCCCGTGATGTACCACAGCGGTTTTCCCGTCAGCCGCTCCTCGACCGTCTTCTGTATCTCTCTCTGCGCGGAAGGCGCGACCATGCGCTCCGCGGCAAGTTCGCTCCTGTGGATGCCGAGCCCCATCGCATAGATCCACTCCGCATCCGACTCGTCGATATCCGCCTCGGAAAATTGCTTTTTCGTCCTCTCCAACAGCACGGAAAGCTTTTCGGAGAGCACGAACCTGCTCTCGGGTATGGCTGCGTCCCCGTCCATGTCGCGCACGCGCGTGAACGCCGCGATCGCCACTTCGATCATGTCGTCCGTCGGCTCCTGCGTCGTGATGCGCTGCAACAAGAGCCCGGGCGCCTTCAACGGGAGCACAAGTTTGCTGTCCGTCTTTGCGAGTGCCTTCAAAAGCTCATAGGAAATGCCCGCGACCACGGGCAGGAGCACGATCTCGGTGCCCAGCCGCGCGAGGAGGCGCAGCGCGCCGTTCTCGATCGCGCCCAGCCGCAGGAAGTACCCCACCAGCGCAAAGAGCAGAATGTTCACCGCGACGACGAGAAAGAGGAAGGTCGTGCCGCACCTGTCGTGCACGCGGGAGCAGCCGCGCACGTTTTCCACGGTGAGCTCTCTGCCCGCTTCGAAGCAGGAAATCGTCTTATGTTCCGCGCCGTGATACATGAAGGTGCGGCGCATGTCCTTGATCAGGAGCATGCAGAGAAGGTATAAAATGAAGATGACGAGTTTGATCGCTCCGACGACGACGTAATACCACGCGCTCTCTTTGGGGAGCCCCGAAACGTCAAAGATGAGCCCCGTCAGAAACTGCGGCAAAAAGAAGAAGAGTCCGAGCGCGAGCAGAACTCCGAGCAAAAGGGAGACCGTCGCCACCGCGTCCATGATGTCGATGTGCAGCTTTTCGGCAAAAAATTTTTCCGTCTTGCTCGGTTCTTCCTCCTCGTCGGCATAAACTTCCGCCGAGCGCATGAGGCATTTGGTGCCGTCGATCGTGGAGACGAGCAGATTTTTGACGCCCCGCACGAACGGCAGATCGAAAAACGAACGCTTCCTCGCGGGGAGCCGCTCCGCCTCGATCTGAATGTTGCCTTCGCCGTCGCGCACGGCAGACGCCATCGCCGTCTTGCCGCGCATCATGACGCCTTCGATGAGCGCCTGACCGCCGATATACGTTTTTTTTGCTTTCATAACATTCCCCGCTTCAAAAAAACAGCCCCAAGTGTTAAGCTTGGAGCTGCGTGATCAGATACCGTATCTCTTCTTGAATTTATCGACACGACCACCGGTGTCCACAAGCTTCTGTCTGCCTGTGAAGAAAGGATGGCACTTGCTGCAAATATCGACTCTGAGGACGTCTCCCTCTTTGGTCGAACCCGTCTTAAAGGTCTCGCCGCAAGCACATACTACTGTTACTTCATGGTACTTGGGATGGATATCAGCCTTCATGATTTTTACCTCGCTATAAACTATCTGTTAAGACAAGGTTCATTATATCCCGTTTTCCCCCTTTCGTCAATCTTTTTTGCAAGGAAATCCGAAAAATTTTCCTCTCTTCCCTAAAAAATTTCGAAAGCACATAAAAACATATGTGAAAGGTTGCTTTTTGGAACAAAATATGTTATACTTGTCCCAATATTCTTTCTTTGGAGTAGATATGAAAGTTTGGCTGTTGCAAAAAAGCGGATATGTGGAAATGCAAGATCGACCGGAAAAGGTGACCGAACAGATGCAGATCAAAGTTCGGATCTCGAAAGTTCTGCTGTCGGAGCCCGATCGCGAGCTTATGCTCGGACAGGATCCCGCCGCCGTCTTACCCGTCATCCCCGGGCGCAGCGCCGTCGGCGTCATCTCTGAAAAATGCGACTGCTCCATCCAGCTCGAAAAGGGCATGCGCGTCTATCTGCACCCCGTATATGCCTGCGGCGTCTGCGAAAACTGCAAATCGGGCATGCCTCTGCAATGCACCGACGCCAAAGTCGCGGGCTGCAACGCACACGGCTTCCTCAGGGAATTCGCCGTGGTCAGCCTCAACGACGTGACCATCCTGCCTCCTTCCGTGTCCGAAGAAGTGGCGCTCTTTACGGAATGGCTCGCCATCGCGGAAAGCGTGCTCGACACCCTGCAGTGTTCGAAGGGCGATCACGTCCTCGTGCTCGGCGCAAACCTGCTCGGCAACGTCATCTCCCAGCTTCTCATCTACCGCCAGATCGTGCCCGTACTCGTCGATCACGACCCCGAAAAACTTGCCTATGCGAAACATTGCGGCATCTATTATACCTTCCTCTGCGACGAAACGCTGCAGGAAAACGTCGTCCGCGTGACGGGCGGCAGGCTCGCGAGCGCGGCGGTTCACGCTTCGGAGCGCGACATCGACCCGTCCCTTGCGTTCTCGCTCTCCGCGCCCCGCGCCAACGTAGTGTACGCGGGATTCGGTCAGCGCGATCTTAATGTCAACCTGCGCACCGCAATGGCGCGCAAACAGCGCATTTTCTGCGTCACGGAAGGCAAAAAGCACATTGCGTCCGCCATCAACCTCCTCGCCAACAAGGCGATCGCTCTGCCGGATCTGCACTTTGACTACCACGGCGCGGACGAGATCAAATCCGTCCTCGAAAGTCTCAAACAAGCGCCTCAGGATTTCAGAAATCCTCCCGTCATCAGAATGCTCTGACCCGATCCGCAACCGCGGCGCAAGGATACCTCATGATAAAATTCATTGCCTCGGACTTGGACGGGACGCTTCTGCCTCCCGACAAATCTTTTCCTGCGGAAATTTTTCCGCTCATCGAACAATTTTACGAAAAAAAAGTGCTGTTCGCCCCCGCGAGCGGGAGACAATACGCAAACCTGCAAAAGCTGTTCGCGCCCGTCTCCGATAAAATTCTGTACATCGCGGAGAACGGCGCGCTCGTCGCCTACCGCGGAGAAGTCCTCTTTACCGATCTCATTCCGCAGAAAGAACTCAAAAACGCCGTCGACGTCATCCGCTCGATCGACGGGCTGTACCCCATGCTCTGCAGTACCGATTACGCCTACATCGAGAGCATGGAGCGGCCTTTTTCCGATTACGCCTTCGCAAGCTATACGCACTGTCGGCACGTGGAAACGCTCGAGTCGGTCATGGACCGCCCCATCTGCAAGATCGCGGTCTACGACAGATACGGTTCTGCGGTCAACTGCATCCGAAAGCTGCCGCAGCTCCTCCCCAATCTGCGCACGATCATTTCGGGAGAAGACTGGTGCGACGTCTCGTCGCTCACGGCGAACAAGGGAGAAGCCATCCGTTTCGTACAGCAGAAATTCGGTTTCAGCAGAGAGGACTGCGTCGCCTTCGGCGATCACATGAACGATTATGAAATGCTCTCCGAATGCGGCACGGCATATGTGCCGAGCAACGGCTACTGCACCATGCGCGAGGCTTTCAAACAACACATTCCTTCGAACGCCGAGGGCGGAACGCTCCGGCAACTCAAACTGATCTTGGAGAAATTATGAAACTTCTCATCGCTTCCGACCTGCACGGCTCGGCTTATTACTGCAAAAAACTCATCGGGCGCTTTCAGGCGGAAGGCGCGGACAAACTCATCCTGCTCGGCGACCTCCTCTATCACGGCCCGAGAAATCCCCTGCCCGCGGAGCACGATCCGAAGGCGGTCTGCGCCATGCTCAACCCGCTTTCCGACCGCATTTTTGCCGTTCGCGGCAACTGCGACGCGGAAGTCGATCAGCTCGTGCTCGATTTCCCCGTCCTCGCGGATTACGCCGTCCTCTTTCTGAACGGCAAGACGGTATATCTCACGCACGGTCACAAGGAAATTCCCGCGCTGCAAAAGGGCTCCCTCCTCATCAACGGACATTTCCATGTTCCCGCATGCGAAGACCGCGGGGATTACCGCTATCTCAACTGCGGCTCGCTCGCCCTGCCCAAAGACGGAACGCCGCACTCGTATCTCCTCTACGATGAGGGCACGTTCCTCTGGAAGGACGCGGACGGGAACGAATTCCTGCGCGAGACGATCTGAAACCTCAAAAAAACGAAACATCCGCCTATCGCCGGATGTTTTCATTTTGTCACGCTTACGTCCGTTTTTCTTCTCTCCCTGCGCCGCCAGCCTCCGAGAGCTCTTCCGCCCGCGCGGTGTGCCGCGAAAGCGCCTCACGCTCGGAAAAGACGCATCCGCAGAAGTTCTGCCGATACAGCCCGTATCGCTTGGACAGCTCGATGCTTCTGAGATACCCGCCCTTCTTTTTGAAATCGCTCGGCAAGAAGGCGACGCCGTACTTCTCAGCACAGGCAAAGCCGATCTGATTGAGCCACTCCGCGTTTTTGAGCGGGCTGACGGTGAGCGTCGTGGCAAAATAATCGTATCCTCCCTCCCTGGCGCGGTGCGCCGTCTCCTCCAGCCGAAGCGAAAAACAACGATAACACCTGGCTCCGCCCTCGGGAGCGCCTTCGTATCCCGCGGCGACGCGCAAAAACGCCTCTTCGTCGTGGTCGCAATCGACAAAATCCGCCCAGCCCGTCTCCGAGAGAAGCCGCTTTTGTTCCTGCTTCCTCTTTTCGTATTCCTCGCCGCAGATATTCGGGTTGTAATAGAGCACGCTCACGCGGAAAACGGCGTGCAGCACCTCGAGACAATGCGAAGAGCATGGCGCGCAACAGCTGTGCAGAAGAAGCGAACTGCCCTGCGAACGCGCCATGATCTCTTCCATTTCCCGATTGTAATTTCTCTTGTTCATGCCGACATTATAACCCGCTTTCCCGCATTTGTCAACCGCCGCGCTTGCACATTTCCCTCCCGCCCTTGACGCCCCGCCGCCCGCAAAGGGAAAGAAGCTTTTGAAGCGGCGTCGGCTTTCAACGACAAACCGCCTAAGATCCATCCTCCATCCGCAGATTTTACCATACAAAAACGCCCGCCTCCGTTGGGAGGCGGGCGCCTTGGTTTTAAGCGGAACGCTTATTTCTTGTCGATATACTGATCTCTCTCTTCGGGAGTATGCCACTTCCAAGCCTGGATCTCGGGAAGGTCTTCGCCCTTATCCGCGATGTAGTTCTTATGCTCGACGAGCTTGTCGTTCATAAGCTGTACGAGGAAGGACGCCTTGTTTCCGAGCTGAGGCAGAGCCATGACTGCCGCCTTGACGAGGTGGAAACGGTCGATGTGGTTCTGGACGCGCATATCGAACGGCGTCGTGATCGTGCCCTCTTCCTGATATCCGAATACCTGCAAGTTCTTGTTGTGACGGGTATAGGTGAGCTCGTGGATGAGCTTGGTATAGCCGTGGTAAGCCATGACGATGGGCTTATCCTTCGTGAAGATCGCATCGTATTCCGCATCGGTCAAGCCGTGAGGATGCTTCTCGTGAGACTCGAGCTTGAACAGGTCGACCACGTTGACGAAACGGATCTTGATGTTCGGCAGATAGTCGCGGAGAATCGTTGTAGCGGCAAGCGCTTCGAGCGTCGGCGTATCGCCGCAGCAAGCCATGACGAGATCGGGCTCTTCACCCGCGTCGGAGCTTGCCCAGGACCAGATGCCGATGCCCTGCGTGCAGTGGTTGACAGCCTCTTTCATGGTGAGCCACTGGAAGGAAGGATGCTTGGACGCAACGATGACGTTGACGTAGTTCTTGCTCTTCAGGCAGTGATCCATGCAGGAAAGGAGGCAGTTTGCATCGGGCGGAAGGTACATTCTGACGACGTCTGCCTTCTTGCAAGCGACGTGGTCGAGGAATCCGGGATCCTGATGCGTGAAGCCGTTGTGGTCCTGCTGCCATACGTTGGAAGTCAGGATGAGGTTCAAAGAAGCGATGGGCTGACGCCACTGCAATTCCTCGCAGACTTTCAGCCACTTCGCATGCTGTGCAACCATGGAGTCGACGACACGGATGAAGGACTCATAGGAAGCGAAGAATCCGTGACGGCCGGTCAGGATGTAGCCTTCCAGCCAACCTTCGCACATATGCTCGGACAGATAGGAATCCATGATTCTGCCGTCTTTTGCGAGCGCGGAGCCGTCCTTCGTCGCGGGATTGTAATCATCGTCGGTATCGAGCGTCTTCGCCTGCCAGTCGCGGGACGTCGCCTCGAACGCATAGTAGAGGCGGTTGGACATCGTCTCGTCCGGTCCGAAGATGCGGAAGTTCTTGGTGTCCGCATTGAGCTTGAAGACATCGCGAATGTACGCGCCGAGCTCCATCATATCCTGCGCCTTGACGCCGCCGGGTACGGGAACGTCCACGCCGTACTTCGTGAAGTCGGGCAGGCGGAGGTTGCGGAGCATCTTGCCGCCGTTTGCGTGGGGATTTGCGGAAATTCTGCTGTCACCCGTGGGAGCGAGCGCTCTCAGCTCGGGGATCAGACGATAGTTCTCGTCGAACAGCTCTTCGGGGCGATAGCTCTTGAGCCATGCTTCGAGTTTTGCGAGGTGCTCGGGCTTGGACATATCGATGGGAACCTGATGCGCGCGGTAAGAACCCTCGATGGGCTTGCCTGCGTCGTTGAACTTGGGTCCCGTCCAGCCCTTCGGCGTGCGGAGCACGATCATCGGCCAGAAAGGTCTCTCGGTCAGCTCGCCGCTTCTCGCCTTCTGCTGAATGTCCTTGATCTCCTTGATGCACTTGTCGAGCGTCTCCGCCATCAGTCGATGCATCGCCATGGGTTCGCTGCCTTCGGACTCTACGAAATAAGGCTTCCAGCCGCAACCGTGGAAGAAGCTCTTGACTTCGTCCTCAGAAATGCGCGCGAATACGGTCGGGTTGTTGATCTTGTAACCGTTGAGGTGCAGGATGGGCAATACCGCGCCGTCCGTTGCGGGATTGAGGAATTTATTGCTGTGCCATGCGGTAGCGAGAGGGCCGGTCTCCGCCTCGCCGTCGCCGACGGTAACGGCAGCGATCAGGTCGGGGTTATCGAATACCGCGCCGAAGCCGTGAGCCAGGGAATAACCGAGCTCACCGCCCTCGTTGATGGAACCGGGGGTTTCGGGCGCGACGTGGCTCGAAATACCGCCGGGGAAGGAAAACTGTTTGCACAGTCTCTTCATACCCTCTTCGTCCTGACCGACGTTCGGATACACTTCGGAATACGTTCCCTCCAGATAGGAGTTCGCGACGAAGAAGTTTCCGCCGTGTCCGGGACCGGACAGAAGAATCATATCGAGATCGAACTTCTTGATGACTCTGTTCAGATGCACATAGATGAAGTTCTGTCCGGGCACCGTTCCCCAGTGACCGACGATCTTCTTCTTGACCTGTTCTCTGGTGAGAGGCTTTCTGAGAAGAGGGTTGTCGAGCATATACAGCTGTGCCGCTGCCAGATAGTTGGCGGCGCGCCAATATGCGTCCAGCTTCTTCAGGTATTCCTCAGTCAGAGGCTTCTTCTCGGGACAGTCTGCTGTTCTCATGTTTTGAATAAACCTTCCTTCTGAATTATTTTCTCCATTCTCCTACTCGCGCCCGCGGCGGCAAGTATGATACCAAATGAACCTATTTCTATTGTACCTTATTTCTTGCCGATGTCAAGCACCTTTGAGAAAATTTTTCTTACTTTTTTATAGTAAACTATAAATTTTTTCAAGATCTTGTTCGGAAAGGGGGATCGGATTGTTCGAAAGGCGCGAAACGTTGACCGCTTTGACGAGTGCAGGCAGTTCTTCGGGCTTGATTTTCGGCGCGACGACGCCGAAGCGCGAGAGATTTTCGGAAAACTTCGCGATCGCGTCCTCCGCGCTCTCCGTCCCGTAAGCGCGCGCGATCTTCAGAAACTGTCCGCGCACATAGTCCATGCCGCGCGGATCGTTCGTCTCCTCCTTTCCGAGCATGACTTTCCAGATGTGCGGCAACGTCAGCGCGACCGCCTTGCCGTGCGGTACGCCGTAATCGGACGTCAGGCGATAGCACATCGCGTGAGCCGCCGTCGTCTTGGTGCGTTCGATCGCCTGCCCCGCGAGCGAAGAAGCCTCCATGATCTCCCTTGCGATCTCTTGGTCATGCGGCGCGAACAGGTATGCCTCCTGCGCCGCCGCGATCTTTTGCACAGCGAGGAGCGCGAGCGTCTCGCTCGCCTCGTCGGAGCGCACCGACCACGCCGATTCGATGCCCTGGCAGAGCGCGTCGAGCATCGTCGACACCTTCTGTTCGTGCGGCAGCCCTTCCAGCCAACCCTCCCAGAGAAGCGCGACGTCGGGAAGGCAAACGGGATCGTCCAGCGAAATTTTTTTCCCGTCCCGATAAAAGATGGAATAGCGCGTGGATTCCGCGCCCGTTCCCGCCGTGGTCGGCACGGCGACGAGCGGGATCGCCCTGACATATTCCGAAGTCTTGCGCTCGAGAAGGTCCTCTTCCTCCTTCGCGTCCGCGTGCAGTCTGATCGCCTTCGCCACGTCCATGGCGGAGCCGCCGCCCACCGCCAGGATGCAGTTGCAGCGCGAGAGAGCGAACAATTCGATCCCCGCCTTGATCTCCTCGTATTTGGGATTGGGCGAATACCCTTCGAAGAGGGTGCATTCGAACAGCCGCTCAACCTCTCTCCTGAGCGCGGAATCGCGATAGGCGCGCCCTGCCACGACGAACACGCGCGCGTTTTTATCCAGCACGGACCCGATCAACCGCTCGGGCTGTCCCCAAAGAATTTCCTGCATGTCTCCTCCCCGCCGCCTCAAACCGGCGAACGATTTCTTCTTTTTCCGACATTATAGCACATCTGAAGCCGAAAGACAAGACTCGCGCAAAAAATCGGCCTCGACTTTTCGCTTTCTTTGCAAAATTGCAAGTTTTTTCGGGTCGGGTATGGACAAACGCAAAAAAATGTGCTATGATGGTTGCAAAACAAAACAAAGAGGGAAATGATCATTATGGAAAAGAGAGCAGTCGTCAGACAGTCGTCTTTCAACAAGAACATCACCGTCACGGTGATCCCCGGTCACTTCGCGACCAACCATTCGCACATCAACTATTTCGTCGATCTGACGAACATCAAATCCATGCACAAAATGGCGAAAGCGGCGGCTTCGCGTTTCGGCGCGGCATATGCGAATACGCCCATCGATACGATCGTCTGTCTCGAACGCACCAAAATGGTCGCCGCGTTCCTCGCGGATTATCTCTCCGAACACGGCATCAACCAAAACCAGGACATCGCGGTGCTCACCCCCGAACTCAAAAACGGACAGGTGCTCCTGCGCGACAATCTGCAGAGCCTCGTCTGGGGCAAAAACGTCCTTCTGCTCTTCGCCAACGTCTCCACGGGTCTGACGGCGACCTCGACGCTGGAAGGCATCCGCTACTACGGCGGCAATCCCGTCGGCATCGCCTCTCTCTTTACCACGAACACCGAAGTGTCGGGCTTGCCCGTCGTCGGCATCTTCACCTCGGACGACATTGCGGGCTATGAGACGCACTCGGCGGCAGACTGCCCGCTCTGCAAAAACAAAGTCAAGCTCGACGCGCTCGTCAACAGCTACGGCTATTCCAAACTTTGACCCCCGCCCGCCGACGCGACGGGCAAACCTTCTGAAAAGCGCTTGCCGCTTCCCGACAGTCAACGCACCGATAATCGAAAAGAGAGCCGATCGGCTCTCTTTTTTTCGTTTCATCGGATGCGGATGCGCGTACAGGGCACCTCTCCCGCGCGGATCTCCGCAAGGGAATACTTTGCGTTGGCGATGAGCACCTCGGTGCCGAGCGCCGCCGCCTCTTTGACGTATTCGAGCTTCGCGCGCGCTCCGCCCGCGAACTTGCGGGAAGCGCCCGCGCAGTATGCTTTGTATCGCTCGATCTCGGAGACGAGCTCAAGATCGTCCTTGCCGGCGATCTCTCTCACCAGCGTAGAAGGGTCGGCGGGGTCGGTGTAGATGCCGTCCACGCACGTCAGGATCACGAGCGTCTTCGCATGCACGAGGCTCGCGATGTGCGCCGCCGTCTCGTCGTTGTCCACGCCCTCATAGACGTGCTCGCAGGTGGTGGCGAGGCTCGCGATCTCCATGCGCCTGTTCTCCTCCGCAGAGACGCAGTCGTTGTAATTGACGATGGGGATCGCGTTCTGCTCGGCGCAGCGGAGGAGCAGGCGCTTCAGATGTTCGCACTTTTCGGGCTGATTGAAGTGCTGATGCTCGACGAGCACCTGCCTCACCCCGTAATTCGGATTGATGTAGCGGCGGTACGTCTCCATGAGAATGGTCTGTCCCTGCGCCGCGTAATCCGCCTTGTATTCCTCGGTATCGGGCAGATCCTGCCCCGTGCGCATTCTGTAATCGAGCCTTCCGATCTCCGTCGCGCCCGAAGACACCCAGATATAGCCGGGCTTCAGCTCAGCGGAAAGGCGCGCCACCCGCGTATAATCTATGATGCGGTCCTTCTTGCTGATCAGCGCCATCGAACCGATCTTTCCCACAAGTTCTACGTCGAACTGCATGATAAAACCTCTTTTTTTCTCATTATACACACTTTTCCGCGAAAATGCAAATACTTTTGTCATGAGAAACGCATTCCGGATTGCGGGATTTTCCCGCATTGTCTGCTCGCTCGTCGCCCTTCTCGCCCTCTTGTGCGTCTGCGGCTGCCGCGCGAGCGAGCTTTCCCCCCTCTCCGCCGTCTCCAGGCCCTACCTCGCCCTCTACGATTGCGAGCGCATGCGCTTAGGCGAGACCGACCTGCTCGCCGATTTTTCGCACGTCTCCCTCGAGCTGCGCGCGAAAGGCTTCGTCTACACCGCCGAAACCGCCGACGGGACGCTCCTGAAGGAGGAGGGCGCCTACGGCTACGACGAAGCGGCGGGGACGCTCACCCTCTTTTCCCGCCGAGGCGCCTTCCGCGCAAGGCTGGAGGACGGCGAGATCGTGCTCGTCAAGCAGTACGGAGACCGCATATTCTATGCGCTGTTCCGCAGCTGAAATAGCATAAAACATTTGTTCATAACGCTTGCAATTTGCATGCGCCTGTGATACAATGGGCGTATGGACGGCGTGAAACTTACTTCCGATCAGGAAAAAGCAAAAGAATGTATGCTCGACTGGTTTTTCAACCGCAGCGCGCAGACGTTTGTCCTGTTCGGCTACGCGGGGACGGGGAAGACCTTTCTCATCGACTACGTCGTACGCGAGTGTTTTCGCCTCGTCCCCGATGAAAGCGCCATGTTCGTCACGCCGACGGGAAAGGCGGCGACCGTGCTCATTCGGGCAGGGACCCCGGCAGGCACCATTCACAGCCTCATCTACCGCAAAGAAGAGGCGGAGGAAACATACGTCGACGAAGAGACGGGCGAAATTTTTAAGCGGGAGCGGCTCGTCTTCAAAAAACGAGGCTCCATCGCCGACGAGATCAAACTGCTCGTCATCGACGAGGCGTCCATGGTCAACGACGAGACCATAGGAGATCTTCTCAGCTTCGGCGTCAAATGTCTCTTTTCGGGGGACGACGCCCAGCTCCCGCCCGTACAGGGCAGAAATTCCCTCATCCCGGACGTGACGCTCACGGAGATCGTGCGCCAGGAGGCGGAAAACCCCATCGTTCGCGTCGCTTCCCTCGCGCGCGAGGGAGGGCCCATTCCTTACGGCACTTACGGCGACAGCGTGTGCGTCATTCCGCGCAGAAAATTTCAAGGCGACGTCCGCGCGCGCCTGCTCAAGGCGGCCGATCAGATCCTGTGCGGCACCAACTCGACGCGCAACAAAGTCAACGCCGAAGTCCGCTCGCTCCTCGGCTACGAGGGCACCCTGCCGCAGAGCGGGGAAAAGCTCATCTGCACCCTCAACAACTGGGACAGGAGCATCGATTGCGAGGAAAAATTTCACCTCGTCAACGGCATCATCGGCTATTGCCAAAACCCCGCATATTTTGCAGACGACCTCGCAAAATGCGCTTTCCGCGCCGAGTTTTTGGACGACGTCATCGACGACGTCCCCTTCGATACGGGCATTTTTTCGCACGGGACGTTCCGTTACGGATTCGGAAAAGAGCGCATGGTCTGCCTGCTTTCGGACGGAAGCGTCGTCACGCAGGACGAAGGCAGGCGCGGCAAGACGTTCGTCGAAGAAGTAGAGCCCGCCAACCGCTTCGAATTCGGCTACGTTATCACCTGCCACAAGGCGCAGGGGTCCGAATTTGACTTTGTCATCGTATTCGACGAATCGTATTGCTTTTCCGAAAGGAGCAAATGGCTGTACACCGCCATCACGCGCGCAAAGCAGAAATTGCTCATCGTCCGATGAGCGCACAGACGACAAAAACGGAGGCGGCGACGCCCCGAAAACAAGGAGTTCTCTATGATCACTTTCAATCACTTCAATTTCAACGTGCTCGACCTCGAAAGAAGCCTGCGTTTTTACGACGAAGCGCTCGGGCTCAAGGTCAGATCGGTCAACGACGCGGCGGACGGAAGGTTCCGCATCGTCTTCCTCACCGACGGCGTCACCGACTTCGCCCTCGAGCTCACCTGGCTGAGGGACCGCACCGAGCCTTACAACCTCGGGGACGAGGAATTTCATCTCGCCTTCCACGTCGACGACTACGAAGGGCTGCACAAGAAGCACGCCGAGATGGGTTGCATCGCCTTTGAAAATCCCGAAATGGGCATCTACTTCATCACCGACCCCGACGGCTACTGGCTGGAGATCGTCCCCGCCCGCAGATGACAAATACAAAAACCGCCCTGCCTCGCAGGACGGTTTTTTTACAGATGCAGGCGCCCTCAGTTCGCCTTCCGCGGCGTTTCTTCCGCTTTTCTCTGCCAGAGCTGCACGACCTCGCCGCGCAACGTGCGCGCAGAGGTCACAAACTCATAGCGCTCTTCCAGGAGCGCACGCGCCTGCGCGTCCGGCAAATTGAACTCGCAGACGGTGACGTAATCGGGGATCCCCGCCGCAACGAGCGATTTCTGCTCCTCGTACAGTTCGGGGAACTTTTCATACGGCACGTTGACGAGACAGTAATATTTGTTGAACGGAAGCGTATCCGTCAGCGCGTAGAGCCCTCGGTCATAATCATAATAGCACAGAAGGGTCGGATTTTTCCCTTCCATGCGCTCGGCGAGGGAATACGGCGCGTAATAAAGGCGGTATTCCCGCACGAAGCCCTTGTCGAGGGCATACGCCGCGCCGCACGCCGCGCCGCCGATCAGGCACAAAAAAGCGGCGACGGAAGCCGAAAACCGCACACAACGCTGCATTCTCGGCACGCGCCGCGGCAATCTTTCCCAGACGAAGAAGACAAGCTTTGCCGCCGCGACCAACCCGAGCGCGGAAAACGCATAAAATGGCAGGTAGTAGTAAAAGAGCGTGACCCCGCCGACGTAGACGAAAAACCACATGCTTCCCGCAAAAGCGAACACGGAAGCGCCGCTCCCGCGCATGCCTGCATAGCATCCCCCCGCCAGCAGAAGCAACGCCGCTAAGACGTAAGAGGGAGCAAGTCCGTTGGCCATGCCGCAGAGAATGCCCGCCCAACCCGCAAAGCGTTCCGCAAGCGTATGAGAAGAGGGATAGAGCACGAGATTGAAATAGAAATAGGAACGGAACATCGCCCCGAGCGCTCCGTTGAGCGCGAAGTACACAAAGACGGGGACAGAGACGAGCGCCATGCCGCAAAGGACGGCGAGCATGCGCGAAAGCGCCGCGGCAAACCCGCTCCGCTTCCAGGTCAGGACGCCGAAGTAGGCGCACCAGCCGATCCAGAACCCGAGGAGGGTAAACTTGCTCCAAAGGACGAGCCCCGCGAGCATGCCGCTTCTGAAAAACGTGCCGATCTCCTGCAGGGCACCCCGCCTTGCGAGCAGCAGCCCGTGATACAATCCGTAAACAACGAGGGGCAGAACGAACTCCTCCACCGAGCCGCCCGTGTACATCGCGTCGCTCTGATAGGTGAGGAAACCGCTCAAAAGAGCGATGCCGCCGCAGAGCCGCACGTCTTCCAGGTACAGACGGGCGATGCGGTAGAGATAGAGCATGTAGACCGTCGCCGCCGCCGCCTCAAAGAGGTACACCACAAAAAAGGGGTTCTGCACGGGAAAAAGCCCGTTCAACTCTGCCGCCACGCCGTAGAGCAGGTACAAATAGAGCCCCTTGTGATCGAATGCGTCCACATAGAGCACTTCCCCGCGCATGATCGCGCGACCGATCGTCAGAAAGAGGTTGTCGTCCACCCATTCCTGCAACAAAAACAAGAAGGAACAGGAGGAAAACACCGCCAGCATTCCAAGAGCGGCGACCGCGAAGATCGCCGCAATCGGCAGAAGTTCCGCCCCGCGTGCCTCCGCACTTTTTCCGAGCATGCCCCGCCTCCTACCTGCGCGCGGGTGCGCGGCGCAGGAAGAGCATGCGCGCGTAAACGGAATTCGTATCATTCTCCGTGTCGCAGAACAGATCGGTCGGCACGCCGCCCTGCATGAGCATATCGCCCGCGGCGGTAAATTCCTCGCAGGAGGCGTAATTGCTCTGCTCGCGCGGCTTGACGATGTAGTCGTACTGCGGGTTGAGCCCCTTGAGCCGATAGCGTGCGTTCGCCTGTCCCGTGACCTTCTCTTTTGCCGTCACGACGGCGATCGCCTTCGTCTGATCGGCAGAAACGAACACAAATCCGCCCGTGCCGTCCTTCTCTTCGAGGCGATAGTATCTGCCGAACTGGAAGAGCTCTCTGTATTTTTTATAGTAAGCGATCTGCGCCTTTACGATCTCCTTTTCCCGATCGTCCAGGCGGCTGATGTCCATTTCATAGCCGAGCACGCCCCCGCAGGCGACGTTGAATCTGGTTTCGAGCGGCGTGCGGTTGCCGCTCTGATAATTGGGGCTCGCCGAGACGTGAGCGCCCATGGAGATCGTGGGATAGGCATATGCCGTTCCCTCCTGAATGGTGAGCCGCTCGCGTGCGTCGGTGTTGTCGCTCGTCCAGGTCTGTGGCATAAAGGCGAGCATGCCCGGATCGAACCTGCCTCCGCCCGAAGCGCAGGACTCGAACAGCACGAGCGGGAATTTCTCCGTCAGTCTCTGCAAGACGGCGTACAGTCCCAAAATGTATCTGTGCGCATATTCTCCCGCAGCGACGCCCTTGCCGTAAGGGTCGGTGATGTGGCGGTTGTAATCCCATTTGACGTATGCCGCCTTTGTGGAAGCAATGATGTTCGAGACGGCGCGCACGACGTAATTTTGCACCTGTTTGTCCGCAAGATTGAGCATGAGCTGGTTGCGCATCCGCGCGGGCTCCCTGCGCATGGGGCGCATCGCAAATTCGGGGTGCTTTGCGTAGAGCTCGCTGTCCTCGCTGATCATTTCGGGTTCCATCCAGATGCCGAACTTCAGTCCGAGCGCGCGTATTTCATCCGCAAGAGAGGCGAGCCCGCCCGTCTTTTCGGCATAGTCCGTCCAATCTCCCAGCGAAGAAGTGTCGTCGTCTCTGTGCCCGAACCAGCCGTCGTCGAGGACGAACAGCTCCGCACCCGCCTCCGCGGAAGCTTTGGCGATGGTCAGGATGCGCTCGCGGTCAAACGCAAAATACGTCCCCTCCCAGTTGTTGACGAGCACGGGGCGGACGCGCTTCTGCCATCTGCCGCGCACGATGTGCTCGGCGGCGAACGTCTGCATGGAAGAAGTCACCTCGTCCCTGTTCTCGCCGAACGTCATGACCGCCTCGGGAGCGGTGAACGTCTCTCCCGCTTCGAGCGTCCACTCGAACAGCCCGCCGATGCCGCTCAGAAAGCGGAGCTGGCGGCGGTTATTCCCTTCCGCCGTCTCGCGATGATTGCCCGAATAGACGAGATTGAAGCCGTAGACTTCCCCCTTCCGCTCCAGCATGACGAAGGGATTGTGGAAGGGCGAAGAGGAACCGGTGCGCGATTCGTTGCACACGAGCGTGCCGTTTACGGGCGTCTCGTGGCGGGTGCGCTCCGCGCCCCAGCTGCCGTCGAACGTCACCAGCGAATACCCTTCGCCGATCAGATCGAGCTGCAGCGAGGAAATCTTGCGGATGCGCACGGGTTTCTTGCCCGCATTGGTCAATTGCACGTTGACCGCGATCGCGTCGCAATCGGAAAACACGCTGTAATACAGATACAGGCGCAATTTTGCATATTCGTCCGCAAATTCGAGGCAGACGGTGTCCGCCTCCCCATAAGAAGCGGGCAGCGGAAGCGCGGAAGGCTTTTCCATGCGCCGCACGCGGACGAACGAAAAGCGCGTCGCCGCCGATCCGTCCGAAAGCAGGACGACAAGTCCGCTCTCACGGAAATCGACGCTGCCGTAAGAGGAAAAAAGAAGCCGCTTGTCCTCTCCCGAAAGCAGGGAGAAATCGGGACCGAAGCGCACGGTCTTCCCGTAATAGAGAAGTTCCGCGCCGTCCCCTTCTGCCTTCAGCACGAGAGAAGTGTGCGGCGTATCCATTTTGATCAAATTACCTTTTCTGCGTATCATTTTTGTCTTTTCCTTCCATAATACTGAAATCCATTATACAGGAACGCAGAAAAAAAGTACAGTATTTCGGCAATTATTTTTTATTTTGCGGACAATTCTTTCAAGGTCTTTTGAAAATCAGTCGCTTTTTGCGAGATTTCCTCCTCGTTTGCCTCCTGCGTGCGATAATAACCGAGATTGGACATCTGTTCAAACAGATCGTACTGCCCCTCCCCCACGGACTGATAATGCCGCATCAGCTCCTTGCGGAGCGCCTTGGAACCGCCCTCGCGGTAGGCAAACGCGTACAGATCGAGCAATCTCTTTTCGGTGTCCAGCATGTCCTGCAACGAATCGCGCTCGTTGAGCGTAGTGGTCTGTCTGTCCTTCATTTCTTCCCTCCGATCAGCGCCGTCAGTTCGGAAAACCGCCGCTCGTGTTCCTTAGAAAGTGCGGAAAAGCTCTCCGCAAGCGCGGTATCCGTCAGCGTCGCCGCGTAGATACGCGCCTTTTTGCAGCCGATCTCTTCGCCGCGCAGCACTTCGGAGAGCGCGGTCAGATCTTTCGTCGTCAAATGTTCCATAAAAAATACCTCCGCACACAGTATGCGCAGAGGCGTTTCGTTTATCCTGTTCTACCCGCAAGCCGAAGCTCAGCCGATCTTGTACACGTCGCTGTGCGCGCAGTCCACCGAATCGACTTGCGTGTATCTCCCCAACGTCTCAAAGGAGATCCCGTTTTCCTCGCAAAGTTCGCGCACCAGAGCGAGCGCGTCCGCGGGGAAGGCGTCGCTCGCAAAGAGCCAGACCGTTTTTCCCGCCTGTGCGCTCTCCACCATATCGTCCGCCTCCCACATGACGGGATTCTGATGCACGACCCAGGATTCCTCCACCGAAGGGCCGTACGCATAGCAGCGCCCCGAGCCGAGCATCGCCGTCAGCGCCGTCCGCGCAAAGACGCCGTCCGCCACGACGATGTCGTCCTCGCCGATCTTGTCCAGCACTTCCGCGCGGTAAATGTAATATTCGTCGCGCTCCTTTGCGTAAGCCTTCCACGCCTGCACGGTATTGATCGAGCCGCTGATCGCAAGGCAAACGGTGAGAAGGGACAAAAAAGCGACGTTCACAAAGGGCATCGCCTTTTTTGCGATCGCCTTCGCGTCCTTACCCGCCTCCGAGAGCGTGCGGAAGGGATTTTCGAACAGCCGCGCCGACATGACACACACGGGATACCAGACGCACCCGAGCGCGGGGAAAATGTAGCGGTTGAACACGGGATGATTGGTCAGCGCGGGAATCAGCGTCAGCGACAGCGAAACCGCGAGGAAGGTCGCAATGCCGATGAGCCCCGTCAGATTGACGGCGTCGAGACGGTGCCTGACGAACGCAAGCGCGAGGCAGACAAGGCAGATTGCCGAGACGAACCAGTGGAAATCCTTCCACGCCGCGGGGAAGTAGAAGGCAAAGACGTAATACTGCTGCCAGTCGCCCCAGTTGACCGCGCCGGAGCTTCCCTCCGAATACGTGTTGATCTGCCGGAGGAGGTAGTACATCCAGGGCGCGTACAAAAGGACGGTCGCGCCCGCAAAGATGGCAAATCTGACGAGCGCCCTGCGGTTTCGGACGATCAGATAAATGAAGAGCCCCAGCCACAGGAAGAACACGGACAACAAGGCAAAGTACTGCGTGTATGCCGCGCACAGCGTATGGAACGAGAGCGCGCACCAGGCAAAAATGCTGTTCGGATCTTTTATGACCTGATACAGGTGAATGAGCGCCGCCGTCACAAATCCCATGCTCCAGGAATACATGCGGATCTCGCTCGCGTAAGTGAACAGATTGGGCATGGTGACGATGAGCAGCGCAAACGCGCCCGAGACGATCCACCCGAAATCCCTGCGCACGAAAATCAGGCTGTACACCCACAGCGCGACGTAAGGGAACACAGAAAAGCACTTTGCAACGACGATGCGGTCGGCGCCGACGAGGCTCGTGGCGTCGATGCAGAATTTCAGCATGCAGTAATAGAGCGGCGGATGCACGTCGTGCGCGGTCAGATAGACGAGACGCAGATAACCCTGCTCGGTGAGCCAGAACGAAAAGTACTCGTCCCACCAGACGCTTCCCGCCGCACAGGAAGCGAACATCATCCCGATGACCGCCGCCGCAAGCGCATAAAGCACGACGGCGATCCGGAATTCTTTTCGATGCGCAAGCGCATGCAAGCTCTCTTTCAGGTTCTCCTTCAAGCCCGTTTTCATGTCTCCTCCTTTTCGCCGTGCGATGCGGCGTATTCGCACCATGCGCGCAGGGCGCATGTCCCGCAATCGGGCTTCTGCGCATGGCAGACCTGCCTGCCATGATAGATAAGCCAGTGGTGCGCCTTCGACCAAAGCTCCTTGGGGATCGCCGCCCTCAGCTGAAGCTCCGTCTTCTCGGGGCTGTCCGCATGCGCGAGCCCCAGGCGGTTGCTCACGCGGAAGACGTGCGTATCCACGGCGATGGCGTCGCCGCCGAACCAGACGGAATAGACGACGTTCGCCGTCTTCTGCCCCACGCCCGCGAGCGATTTGAGCTCCTCCGTCGTCCCGGGCACCTCTCCGTGAAAGCGCTCCAGAATGTCGCGGCTCGCGGAGAGAATGTGCTTCGCCTTGCTCTTGTATAGCCCGCAAGGAAAGACGATGCGGGAAAGCTCCTCTTCGGAGAGCTCCAGCATGGTCTGCGGCGTATTGTGCTTTGCAAACAGCACTTCCGTGACGAGGTTGACGCGCACGTCCGTACATCGCGCGGACAGGTTCACCGCGACGAGCAGCTCGTACGCCGAGCGGTAACGGAGCGCGGGCTTCGCTTCGGGATACGCCGCCTGCAATGTCTCTATGATCTTTACGCGTGTTTCTTCAGTCATATCTGCATTATACTACACTTACGGCAATTTTACAATCTTTTTTCCGTAATTGCCGTTCGTTTTATAGAAGCCGACAAAGCTCTCGCGCAGGGCGTTTGCCGCCGTGCGCGCCTTGGGAAGATCTGTCTCCTCAAATCGTGCGGAGAGCCCGCACCCGACGCTTGCCTCCTGCGGGGTGGAGACCACGGAAGCATTCCCTCCGAGCGAACGCAGGACGTCGAGAAAGCGAAAGAGCTGTGTTCTGGAACGAAAAACTGCCAATATCATCATAGCACCTCATTTGTCCGAATATATTACAGTATATGTCTTCGGAGGTGACATCGTGATTTATCTCGACAATGCGGCGACGGGCGGGGTCAAGCCCGAAACGGTCAGGCTCGCCGTCGCAAAAGCTTTGGAACAGTGCGCCAATCCCGGGCGAAGCGGGCATACCGCCTCCGTCCGTTGCGCGGAACAGGTCTTCCGCGCGAGGGAGGCGCTCTCCCGCTACTTTGACGGTTATGGCGCGGAGCGCGTCGCGTTTACAAAAAACTGCACGGAGGCGCTCAACATCGCCATCCGTTCCCTGCGCGGACACGTCGTGACCACGGAACTCGAACACAACAGCGTTCTGCGTCCCCTTCTTTCCCGCGGGAACGTCTCTTTCTGTCCCGCAGACGGGGGCGGGATCGACCCCTACGCCCTCGTGCGGCTGGTGCGGCGGGACACGGAAGCGGTCATCCTCACCCTCGCATCCAACGTCACGGGCTACGCGCCCGATTTCAGGCTGGTGAGAAAGCTCCTGCCCGACAGGATCCTTCTCGTCTGCGACGGAGCGCAGTACTGCGGGCATCTCCCGCTCTCCCTCAGAAAATCGGGCATCGACGCGCTCGCCGTCGCGGGGCACAAGGGCATGCTTGGCATCCAGGGCAGCGGCGCCCTGCTCTTTTCCGACCGCTTTCATCCCGTTCCCGTCCTCTACGGCGGCACGGGGACGGAGAGCTTTTCGGCGGAAATGCCCGACTATTATCCCGAACGCCTGGAGGCGGGCACGCTTTCCTATCCCGCGATCGTCTCTCTGCTCGCGGGTACGCAATACCTCGAAAAACACGGGGAACAGGACGAATCGGCGCGCTCCGCGCTCCTGCACAGGGAAATGTCGAAGCGGCGCGTCTTTCTCTATTCCGCCCCCAACCCGTTCGGCATTCTGTCCTTTGCGCACGCAGAGATCGGCTCGGAAGAATTTGCCGCGCTCCTTTCGGAGCGTTACGACATCGCGGTGCGCGGCGGGCTGCACTGCGCGCCGCGCGCCCATGCGGCGATCGACCGCACCGCAGGCGGGAGCGTCCGCGCAAGTTTCGGTTTCGGCAACACAGACGAAGAGATATCGCCCTTTCTCGCGGCGATCGACGAGATCGTCGCAAGGGCGTGAGGCGCGCCGCTCGTTTTCCCCTCGCGCCTGAACGCACTTTCCCTTCGCCCTCCCTTCGACGTCAAAAAAACGCGCTGTCAGCGCGTTTTTTCCGATCATTTGTTGAAGTTGTCTTTGAGCGACACGATCTCCGACAGGCAGAACCCGTCTTCGTCCGTGCAGGTCTTATAATACCCCGTCCGCATCAGCTGAAAGCTCTTATCCATCTGCTCGGCGAGATAGGGTTCCGCCTTGCCCTGCAGAATGTGCTCACTGTCGCAGTTCATGCGCTCGGAGAAATCCTGACCGGGATACGCCGCGTCGCAGAGCAGACACTCGTACTGCTTGACGGTGACGTCCTGCGCGTCCGCCGCGTTCACCCAGTGGATGACGCCCTTCGCCTTGACGCCAGAGGTGTCGTTTCCGCTCCTGCTCTCGGGAATGTAGGAGCAGAGCACTTCGGTCACGTTGCCGCCTTCGTCTGTACGATAGCCGTCGCAGCGCACGATGTACGCGCTCTTGAGCCGCACGACGCCGCCTACCTTGAGCCGATAATACTTCGGCGGCGGGTCGAGCGAGAAATCGCTCCGCTCGATGTAGAGCGTCTTGCCGAATTTCACCTTGCGGGTGCCAAGTTCGGGCTTGAACTGATTGATCTCGAAATCCAGCTCTTCCTCGCCCTCATAGTTTGTGATCGTCAGCTTGAGCGGATCGAGGACCGCCATGGCGCGCTCCGCGTTCGCGTTGAGGTAGTCGCGGATGCACGCTTCGAGATAGGAATACTGGCACTCGGAATTCGCCTTGGAGACGCCGATCTTGTTGCAGAAGTCCTTGAGCGCCTCGGGCGGCACGCCCCTGTTTTTCAAGCCCGCGAGCGTGGGCATGCGGGGGTCGTCCCAGCCGTGTACCTTGCCCTCGTCCACAAGTTTTTTGAGATAACGCTTGGACATAACCGTGTTGGTGAGATTGAGCCTTGCGAACTCGATCTGGCGGGGGAGCGGCTCGGGGAAGCCCGAATGCTCCACCACCCAGTTATACAGCGGCCTGTGATCTTCGAATTCCAGCGTGCAGATGGAGTGCGTGATGCCCTCGATGGCGTCCGAGACGGGGTGTGCGAAGTCGTACATCGGATAGATGCACCACTTGTCTCCCGTGCGGTAATGCGTCGCCCGCGCAATGCGGTACAGAATGGGGTCGCGCATGTTGATGTTCGGAGACGCCATGTCGATCTTGGCGCGGAGCACCTTCGCCCCGTCCGCATATTTGCCCGCCTTCATGTCGCGGAAGAGCTGCAGATTTTCCTCGACGGTGCGATTGCGGTACGGGCTCTCCGTGCCGGGCTCCGTCAGCGTGCCGCGCGTCGCAGTGATCTCCTCTGCTGACAGGTCGCAGACGTAAGCGTCGCCCGACAAAATCAGTTTCTCTGCGATCTCATACATTTTATCATAGTAATCGGACGCGTAAAGAATGCGATCGTAGTGAAAGCCGAGCCAGTCGAGAGAATCGATGATGGATTGCACATACTCCATCGTCTCCTTCGCAGGGTTGGTGTCGTCCATGCGCAGATTGCACTCGCCGTTGTATTTTTCCTTCACGCCGAAGTTGATGCACAGGCTCTTGCAGTGACCGATGTGAAGATAGCCGTTCGGCTCGGGAGGGAAACGCGTGACGATCTTGTTGCCGCGGCTCTCGAACTTTCCCGCCTCCAACTCCTCGTTGATGATTTGTTCGATGAAATTCGTTGTTTCAGCCATATTCTTCTCCAAAATTTTATGAAAGACCGGAAATTTTACCGTTGTCGTCGATGTCGATGGACTCCGCCGCAGGATGCGCGGAAAGCCCGGGCATGAGCATGAGCGCACCCGTGACCGCGACGACGAACCCCGCGCCGCCCTTCAGAATGACGTCCCGCACCGTGATGCGGAAATGCTTCGGGCAGCCCACAAGCTCCTTGTTGTCCGAAAGGGAATATTGCGTCTTGGCGATGATGACGGGAAGGTTTCCGTACCCGGCGCCCTCGATGTGCGCGATCTTCGCCTTCGCCTCGTCCGTAAAGTCGACACCGTCCGCGCCGTACACCTTCGTCGCGACGTCTTCGATCTTGCGCTCGATCGGATCGTTCAGATCGTACGCATAGTGCAGTTCCGAAGGCACGTCGCACGCCTTTGCGACCGCCTCGGCGAGCTCCCTGCCGCCCTCGCCGCCGCGCAGGAACACGTCGGTGAAGACGACCTCGGCGCCCGCCGCGCGCACCGCTTCGAGCACGGCGTCGATCTCCGCCTGCGTGTCCGTCGCAAAGTGGTTCATCGCGACGACGACGGGCTTTCGATAGACGTTTTTAACGGTGTCGATGTGTTTGAGCAGGTTGGGAAGCCCCGCCTTCAGTGCCCCGACGTTCTCCTCGGAGAGCGTCTCCTTCTTTGCGCCGCCGTGCAGTTTGAGCGCCTTGACCGTCGCGACGAGCACGACGGCGGCAGGCTCGATACCCGCGATGCGGCACTTGGTGTCGAGGAATTTTTCCGCGCCGAGGTCCGCGCCGAACCCCGCCTCCGTGACGACGTAGTCCGCGAGGCTCATCGCCGTATAGGTGGCGAGCACGGAGTTGCATCCGTGCGCGATGTTGGCGAACGGTCCGCCGTGCACGATGGCGGGCGTCCCCTCGAGCGTCTGCACAAGGTTGGGCTTGATCGCGTCCTTCAGCAGGGTAGCCATGGCGCCCACCGCGTTCAGATCGCGCGCATAGACGTAGTCCCCTTCCTCGTTGACGCCGACGATGATGTTGCCCAGCCGCCTCTTCAGATCGGAAAGCGAAGTGGAGAGACACAGGATCGCCATGATCTCGCTCGCCGCCGTGATCTCAAAATGCTCTTCGCGCTCGACGCCCCTGCCCTTCTGCCCGATCGTGATGTTGATGAGCGAGCGGTCGTTCATGTCCATGCAGCGGCGGAAGGTGACCTTCTCCGGCACGATCCTGAGCGCGTTGCCGCGGAAAATGTGGTTGTCCAGCATCGCGCACAACAGATTGTTCGCCGCCGTGATCGCGTGCAGGTCCCCCGTAAAATGCAGATTGATGTCCGCCATCGGCACGACCTGGGCGTAACCGCCGCCCGCCGCGCCGCCCTTGATGCCGAACACGGGACCGAGCGAGGGCTCTCTCAGGGCGAGGCAGACCTTTTTGCCGATCTTCTGCAGTCCGTCCGCAAGGCCGATGGAGACCGTCGTCTTGCCTTCGCCCGAAGACGTCGGATTGATCGCCGTCACCAAAATGAGCTTCGCCTTGCGGTCGGAGCAAGGCGCATTGATCTTCGCCTTGTACTTTCCGTACAGTTCCAAAGAATCTTCTTTCAGCCCGATGCGCGCCGCCACTTCGCGAATGTCCCGCATGGGTACGCTTTCCGCTATTTCGATGTCTGACAACATGATATTTCTCTCCTCCGAACGAATTTTCCCGCAAAGCGCGCCCCGCGGCTCTGCTCTTTCCAAATTATAGCAAATTCAAACGAGTTTGTACACGATTTTTGCGGATTTTCTCAAAAAAACGAGGCGGCTCTCCGCAGAGAACCGCCTTTTTCGTCTTTCTCAGTCTTTGAAATATCTCTCGAGCAGTCCCGCGAACGCTCTGCCGTGGCGCGCTTCGTCCTTCGCCATCTCGTGAACGGTGTCGTGGATCGCGTCGAGGTTGAGCGCCTTCGCCTTCTTCGCAAGGTCAAACTTGCCCGCGCAAGCGCCGTTCTCCGCCTCTACTCTCATCTCGAGGTTCTTCTTCGTGGAAGAGGTGACGCACTCGCCGAGCAGCTCGGCAAATTTCGCCGCATGCTCCGCCTCTTCGTGCGCAGCTTTCTCCCAGTAAAGCCCGATCTCGGGATAGCCCTCGCGGTATGCCACGCGGCTCATCGCAAGATACATGCCGACTTCCGTGCATTCGCCGTTGAAGTTCGCTCTCAACCCTTCGATGATCTCCTCGGGAACGCCCGCGTCCTTGCCCACGCCGATGACGTGCTCGCTCGCCCAGCTCATCTTCTCCTCAACGACCTCGACGAACTTCTCGCCGGGCGCCTTGCAAAGAGGGCAAGCCTCAGGTCTTACGTCGCTCTCTACGATCTCACCGCAAACTGTACATCTCCACTTTTTCATATTTTATTGTCTCCTTTTTTGAATTTCTGATCATTGTTTCGCCTCTGTTTGTTCCCGCGCCTTGCAATCGCGGCAGATCCCGAAGAAGGAAAGCTCATGCGAGAGAATTTCCATTCCCGTCTCCGCCTCGACGCGGGCAGCCAGCTCGTCCATGTATTGCAGCGGTACGTCCCCCACCCTTCCGCACGAGCGGCAACGGACGTGATAGTGCGGAGAAAGCGTCTTGTCGAAGATCTCCCCGCTGTCGGGAACGTACACCGAGCGAAGTTTCCCCTCCGCGGCGTAGCCCTTGAGCACGCGGAACACGGTCGCCCTGCCGATGCCGGGATCCTTTTGCAAGACAGCCTCGTACACCTCGGTCGCCGTGGGGTGATCGAGTCGGAGCGCCGTTTCCAAAATGATCTGTTTCTGCCGTGTGTTCCTGTGTATCATGCCGTTTCCTTATTGAGACTTTGTAACATTATTATAGCAGATATAAAAAATTTGTCAACTGTTTTTCAGAAAATTTTTCTGACAAAATACGGAAAAACATTTTATTTTTCTTCAAAGAGCGACTGCGCATAGCGCACCGTCTCCATCGCGTCGGAAGCGTATTTGTCCGCGCCGATCGCGTCGGCGTATTCCTGCGTCAAGACCGCGCCGCCCACCACCGTCTTTGCGTAGGGAGCCTCCCGCTTCAGAAGGGCGATGGTCTCCGCCATATACGGCACCGTAGTCGTCATGAGCGCGCTCAGACCGACCAGGCGGCAGCGGCGGGAAACCGTCTCCGCGACGATCGTCTCTGGCGGGACGTCCCTGCCCAGATCGACGACGGCAAAGCCGAAGTTTTCGAGGAGGGCTTTTACGATGTTCTTGCCGATGTCGTGGATGTCGCCCTTGACCGTGGCGAGCACGATCTCGCCCTTCTTCGCCGCAGAAGCGGGCAGCGCCGCCTGCACGGCGGCAAACGCCTCTTTCGCCGCGTCCGCGCTCATCAGAAGCTGAGGCAGGTACACTCGCTTTTCTTCAAATCCCTTTCCCACTTCGTTGAGCGCGGGAATGATCTTTTCATTCACGAGGGAGAGCGGGTCCTCCGTCTTCAACAGCTCGCGCGCAGCCTCGCCCGCCCGCGCGGCCAGTCCCTTGACGATCGCCCGTTCGAGCGGCTCTTCCCCGCGCGGCGCGGCGGTCTCCGCGACGCCGTCCGCATAGGCGATATACGCCGAGAAGTTCGCGTCCAGCCCCTTGAGCGCCAAAAAGGTACGATATGCCTTCTGCATCTCCGCGGAGAAGGGGTTCATGATCGCGCAGTCCAGCCCTCTGCCCAGCGCCAGCGTAAAGAACGAAGCGTTGAGGCACTCGCGCGCGGGCAAGCCGAACGAGACGTTCGAGACGCCGAGGCTCGTGCGACAGCCGAGCCGCTCGCGAATGAGGGAAAGCGCGTCCAGCGTGACCTGCGCGGCGGTCGGATCGGAGGAGACGGTGAGCGTCAGCGGGTCGAATATGAGGTCTTTTTTGGAGATCCCGTACCGCTCCGCCTCGCGCACGATGCGCTCCGCGATCGCAAACCTGCCCTCCGCCGTGGAGGGGATGCCGCTTTCGTCCATCGTCAGCGCAACGATCGCGCCGCCGTATTTCTGCGCAAGGGGAAACACGCTGTCCATGCTCTCCCGCTTGCCGTTCACCGAATTGATGAGGGGTTTGCCGTTGTAGAGGCGCAGGCTGCGCTCCAGCGCCGCGGTGTTGACCGTGTCGATCTGCAGCGGCAGATCGCAAACCGCCTGCAATTTTTCGACGGCGCAGGCGAGCACGGCGGGCTCGTCCAGTTCGGGAAGCCCCGCGTTGACGTCGAGGATGTGCGCGCCCTTCTCCTGCTGCGACGTACCCTCTTGCAAAATATAACTCCAATCCCCCTCGCGCAGCGCCGCCTTCAGGCGCTTTTTACCCGTGGGGTTGATGCGTTCGCCGATGAGAACGGGGCTCAGCCCGATCTCCTGCGCGTGCGTGTACGAAGAGACGAGCGTCCTGCCTTTTTTCGTCGGCGGGACGATCGGCACGTCCCGAATCGCGCTGACCATGGCGGCGATGTAAGCGGGTGTCGTGCCGCAACAGCCGCCGAGCACGTTCGCACCCGCCTCCGCCGCGCGGCGCATATCCGCCGCGAACGCCTCCGCCGAGACGTCGTACACCGTCTCCCCGTTCTCCTCGCGGGGGAGCCCCGCGTTCGGTTTGACGAGGACGGGAACGGAAGCATAGTCGCGGAAGAGAGGGACGAGCTCGCACATGCGGTCGGGCCCGAGAGAACAGTTGAGCCCGAGCGCGTCCACGCGCAGTCCTTCGAGCAGAGCGACCATCGCGGGGATGTCCGCGCCCGTCATGAGTTTGGCGGACGCGTCGTACACGTTCGCCGCGAACACGGGCAGGCCGGATTCCTTTGCGGCGAGCACCGCCGCCTTCGTCTCGTAGGAATCGTTCATCGTCTCTACGAGAATGCCGTCGGGCGCAAACGCGAGCGCGGCGTTTACGACGAAGCGGAAGCTCTCGTAAGCCGCTTCGAAGGGGAGCTCGCCGTAGGGGCGGAGCAATTTCCCCGCAGGGCCCAGGTCGAGGAGGATATACTTGCCCGCCGTGCGCGCCCTCTCCGCGCAGGCAAACGCCGCGCCCAGCAGGCGCAGGCAGGTCTCTTCGCCGTAGCGAAGGGGGTTGACGCCGAACGTATTCGCCGATACCGCGTCGCTACCCGCTTCAAAATACTCCCGATGAATGCGTTCGACCAGCTCGGGATGCGTGAGGCAGGCGAGTTCGGACGCGCCCGAAACGCCGTAAGACTGCAACAGCGACCCCATGCCTCCGTCGAGTATGAGCCGCCCCGTTTTGAGTTTTTCCAAAAGCGTCATAAAATACCTATTATGGCGGTGACGCTCTTGCTCGGACGGAGCATCAGCCCCTCCGTCAGCGTCACGCCGATCGTTCGCTCCGTCTGCAGGAGCCTGACCATCGTTGTCTGCGCTTCGATCGGAAAATCGCCGTAACCGGGCGAATAGCGAAAGACGAAGCGCTCTTGCAGTTCGCGCTCCAGCGCGTCGCACACCGCCTCGACGAGCACAGAGCCCGCCGCGTCCGCGGCGAGCGCGAGCGTCCCCGACATCGCGGAAGCCATGGCGATCGCGCGATCGGCGCCCGACCCCGCCGTCGCCGCAAAGACGACCGCCTCGCGGCAGGGAGAGAGATGCTTGGCAAGGGAGCGGGAGGAGATCTCCCACTCGCCGACGCGGACGAGCCCGCCCCCTTCCTCCGCCGAGACGGGGAGGCGGAGAAAACACGCCTTGCAGTCCGCCGCCTGCCGCACGAGCGCGCAGGCGCGGAGGGCGACCTCTCTCGCGCTCTCGTCCTGCCCCGCGCGCATATACCAGAGCACCTCTTTCAAGTCGATCTCGGGCGTCGGAAAGACGAGCGTCCTGAGCGTCTTCATAACAGCGCCGAGAGGTTGTCCTTGATCTTGGCGGCGACTTCGGGCTTATTCATCGAATAGACATGCACGCCCTTCACGCCGTTGGCGAACAGATCGACGATCTGCTCCGTCGCAAACGCAATTCCCGCCTGCGCCAGCGCTGCGGGATCGTCCCGATACTTGTCGATGATGCGGCGGAAGCGCTGGGGAAGCGCCGTCCCCGAGATCGCGCAGATGCGTCTGATCTGCTTCGCGTTCGTCACGGGCATGATGCCTGCGACGATGGGCACGTCGATGCCCGCCTCGCGTGCGCGGTACAGGAAGTTGTAAAAAATATCGTTGTCGAAGAACATCTGCGTCGTCAGAAATTCACAGCCCTCGTCCACCTTCTCTTTCAGATGCCGCACATCGTCCATCCAGGTCGCGCTCTCGGGGTGTCCCTCGGGATAGCAGGCTCCGCCGATGCAGAAATCTCCCCTGCCGCGAATTTCGGCGACGAGCTCGGACGCATAGCGATAGACGAGCGGGCTCTCCATGTCCGCGGGAATGTCGCCGCGCAGGGCGAGCACGTTCTCCACGCCCGCCTCTCTGAGGGCGGCAAGTTCGTTCTCCACCCGTTCGCGCGTGGAGGACACGCAGCTCAGATGGGCGAGCGGCGTCACGCCCAGTCCCTTCAGCCGTTTTGCGATCTCCGTCGTATAGGCGGAAGTGCCTCCGCCCGCGCCGTACGTCACGCTCATGAAGGAGGGGGAAAGCCCGGCAATCTGCTCGATCGCCTCTTTGACCGAATCGAATCGGTCGCTCGTCTTGGGGGGGAACACCTCGAACGAGAGGCTGGGTCTCTCCCCGTGCAATATATCGATAATCTTCATAGAATCACTCCGTCTTTTTATTATAACAAATTCCTCGCGCTTTGTCTCGCAAATGCGCCGCAAAATTCGAATTTTTTTTACAGCCGCCTCTTTTCGGGACAATTTGTGAAAATATGAAAAAATTTAAAATAATTTTCAAAAACACTATTGAAATTGATAGAAATATATACTATAATAGCTTTATATTAAACAATTACTGTTAAGGGAGAACATTATGAGCATCAAACCTACAGACATCCGCAACATTGCCGTCATCGGTCACAGCGGCGAGGGCAAAACCACCCTGTGCGAGGCAATGCTGTTCAACGGCGGCGCCATAGACCGCATGGGCAAAGTGACGGACGGCACGACCGTCATGGATTATGACGATCTCGAAAAGGCAAAAAAGTCTTCCGTCTATGCGTCCGTCGCTTACCTCATCTGGAAAGGCGTCAAGATCAACCTGCTCGATCTGCCCGGATTTTACGACTTTGAAGGCGAACGCCGCGAAGGTCTTACGGCGGCGGGCGGCGCCCTGCTCGTCATCGGTGCGAACGGAAGCATCCCCGTAGGCGCGGAGAGCGTCGTGGAGACCTGCCGCAGAATGCATAAGCCGCTCGTCATCTTCATCAACGGCATGGACAAAGACAACGCCGACTACGTCGGCACCGTGCGCGCTCTGCGCGAGCGGTATCCCGGCAAGATCGCGCCCATTCAGATTCCCATCATGACGGGCGGAAAGATGACGGGCTTTGTCAACGCTCTGCAGGACAAGGCGTACCGATTCTCTTCGCAAGGTCCGCAGGAGATCCCCATCCCCGACGACATGATCTCCCAGACGGAAGAGATGCAATACAGCCTCATGGAAACGGCGGCGGAAAACGACGACGGTCTGCTCGACAAATATTTCGAGACCGGTCACCTCACCCGCGAAGAGGCCATTCACGGCATTCGCAAAGGCATCGCCTCCATCAATACCGTACCCGTGCTCGCGGGCAGCGCCCTGCAGAACCGCGGCGTCATCAACCTGCTCAACGAGATCGTGCGCTACATGCCGACCGCAGAAGAGCGGAGCGGCGTGTTCGCCACCGACCTCGATCTCGATCAGCTCGTCTCCGTCAACTGTGAAGAAGACGCACCGTTCGCGGCACAGGTCTTCAAGACGGTGTCCGATCCCTATTCGGGAAAACTCAACTACATCAAAGTATTCCGCGGCAATCTCCGCTCGGGCATGACCGTCAAAAACAGCAAAACGGGCAAGGAAGAGCGCATCGGGCAGATCTACCTCTTGCGCGGCAAAAAGAACGAGCTGGTCACCGAGTTAACCGCAGGCGACATCGGCGCCGTCAACAAACTCTCCGAGACCAACACGAACGACACGCTCTGCGACGTGAGCACCAACATTCTCTTTGATCCCATCACCTTCCCCAAACCCACCCTTTCCATGGCGGTGTTCGCAGAAAAGAAGGGGGAAGAGGAAAAACTCGTCGCGGGGCTCAGCAAGATCGCAGAAGAAGATTACACGTTCTCCTTTGAAAAGGCAGAGACGGGCGAACTCATCATCAAGGGGCAGGGAGAAGTACAGCTCGACCTCGTCGGCAAAAAGCTCAAACAGCGCTACGGCATCGGCATCACGCTGGCAGAGCCGAAGATCGCCTACAAGGAGACCATCCGATCTGTCGCCAACGCCGAAGGCAAGCACAAAAAGCAGTCGGGCGGACACGGACAATACGGACACTGCAAGATACGCTTCGAACCCTGCGAAGAGGAATTCGTCTTCGAAGAGGAAGTCGTCGGCGGCGCAGTTCCCAAGCAATACATCCCCGCCGTCGAAAAGGGACTGCGCGAATGCATATCGAAAGGCCCCCTCGCGGGCTATCCCGTCACGGGGCTGAAAGCCGTGCTCACGGACGGAAGCTATCACGACGTAGACTCCTCGGAAATGGCGTTCAAGCTCGCCGCCGCGCTCGCCTATAAGGACGGACTGAAAAACGCTTCTCCCGTCCTGCTCGAGCCCATCGTCAAGCTGAAGGTCGCCGTTCCCAACGGATATTTGGGCGACGTCATGGGCGACATCAACAAGCGGCGCGGCCGCATCGTCGGCACGAGCGCCGAGGGCGAGACCGCCATCGTGACAGCGGAAGTTCCCCTCGCAGAGATCACCAAGTACACCACCGACCTGCGCGGCTTTACGCAGGGCAAGGGCAGATTCTCCATCGAGCCGCTCCGCTACGAGGAAGTTCCCTATCAGATCGCGGAGAAGATCATCGCCTCCAGAGCGGAATGATTCCGCTTTTGCCATTGCGCCTGCGGGCGCAAAGCAAAAAACCGCCGTTTTCGGCGGTTTTTTGCGCTTCGCACGGACACATACGAAAAACGGGGCGTTTTGTCTTCGCTCCCTCGCGGGCGCGGCGCATCCGAAGAACCGAAACAAAGAGAGAGGCGACCGCCTCTCTCCTGTCTTTTAATTTCTGCGTTTTTTCTGTTTTCTGAATACGGGAATGGTGTCGAGCGGCGCGGCGACCGTACAGGTCAACCCGCCCGGATACACCGTGCCGTCTTCCGCGACCCAGTCCGCCTCCTTCGGGAAATACACTTCGCGCATGCGGATGCCCACATGGAAGACGGGGCAGACGAGAATATCGTGTCCGAAGAGGAATTCTTCGTGATCTTCCCAGCAAGTTTTATCCTGCGGGAAATCGTAGAAGAGCGGTTTGATGACGGGAGTGCCCTTCTCGTGCGCCTCGCGCATCGCCTCGCGGATGTAATCCTTCATGGAGTCGCGCACATGGATGTATTTCGTCATGGCGTCGCTGATGTACGGCGGATAAGACCAGACCTCGTTGTCCGCGCCGGAAGCGCACATACCTCCGCCGTCCGTGCCGATGGGCGGCTTGTCGTGCGGATCTCTGTCGCCGTGCAGGCGCATGACGGGAAGGTACGTCGCAAACTGGAACCAGCGCAGCAACAGCTCCCAGAAGGCGGGCTCCTTGATGTTGCCGCCGTGGAAACCGCCGATGTCCGCCGTCCACCAGGGAATGCCCGCAAGCCCCATGTGCAGCCCCGCCGCATACTGATTTTTCAGCTGCGTGAACGTGGAAGGCACGTCTCCCGACCATACCAGCGCGCCGTATTTGGCGGAACCTGCCCAGGCACAGCGGATGAGATTGATGGGAAGTTCTTCCCCGTCCGCCTTTTCACCTTCATAGAAGGCGCGCGCATAATGTACGGGATAGCGGTTCGCGCACTCGAGCGCGGGGCCCTCGTAATAGCGGTAAATATCCCAATCCGCCTTCGTGTATTCGGGCTCCGCTTCGTCCAGCCAGAACAAGCCGACGCCCTTGTCCCGATAATTGTTTTTACAGATCTTCCAAAGGTACTCGCGCGCCTCGGGATTCGTCATGTCGATGAACTGCTCGAAGCCGAAACAATCCATCGTCACGGGCAGGCCCTTGTCGCACCGCACGAGGAGATCGCGCTCCTGCATCTCCCGATAATGCACGCTCTTTCTGTCCACCGTCGGCCAGACGGAGACCATGAGTTTGACGCCCATTTCCTCCAACTCGCGCGCCATTCCTTCGGGATCCGGCCAATAGCGCGGGTCGTAGCACCAATCGCCCTGCTGCGTCCAGTGGAAGAAGTCCACCACGATGACGGAGAGGGGAATGTTTCTCTTTTTATACTCTCTCGCGACGGAGAGGAGCTCGTCCTGCGTCGCATAGCGCAGCTTGCACTGCCAGAACCCCATGGCGTAGTCCGGCATCATGGGAGGAAGTCCGACCACGGCGGCGTAGCGCTCCAGGATCTGCGCGGGCGTATCCCCCGCAGTCACCCAGTAATCGATCTGCCGCGTCGAATACGCTTCGAATTCGGTGAAATTCGTCCCGAGCGAAGCACGCCCGATCGCGGGGTTGTTCCAAAAGAACCCGTAGCCTTTGGAGGAAAGCAGGAAAGGCACGCTCGCCTGCGTGTTCTTCTGTTCAAGTTCGAGCACGCTGCCCTTTAAGTCGAGGCGGGACTGCTGATACTGCCCCATGCCGAAGAGCTTTTCGTCGTTCGCTTCAAAGCGGACGGAGACGCGATAGCGGTCCCCTCCCGCCGCCGCATATGTACGGGCGGCGCGGCGCATCATCGTGATCTGATCGAGATCGCGCCAATTCTCCGTCCCGTAATCCCAGGAGCGGTAATATTCCTTCAGAAGCAATTTGTCCTCTTTGTTGTAGAAGGAGATCTTTCCGTAATCCGTAATGATCGCCTGGATGTCTCCGTTCTCTATATTCGCCTCCGTCTCGCTGAGCGTTATCTTTGCAGGTCTCTGCATCGGCGTGTCCAGCGCCCAAGGCAAATCGGCAAACT
>CALVME010000010.1 GCA_944342055.1 uncultured Clostridia bacterium
TCGCCGTTCATCGTCGCGGGCGCGATGATCCTCGCCTTCGTCGTCGATCCCGGCGAGGCGGTCATTTTTACCGTCGCCATTCCGCTGCTCTGCGTCGCGGTCTTTGCGATCATGCTCGCGTCCATTCCGCTCTATAAAAAAGTGCAGGGCAGGCTGGACGGGGTACTCAACCGCACCAAAGACAATCTGACGGGCGTGCGCGTGCTCCGCGCATTCCGCAAGGAGCGCAGCGAAGTCGAGGCGTTTGACGGCGAAAACGAGGCTCTCATGAAGATGCAGCTCTTTGTCGGCCGCATTTCCGCTCTGCTCAACCCGTTGACCTACGTCATCGTCAACCTCGCGATCGTCGCCCTCATCTATTTCGGGGCGATCCGCGTGGAAGCGGGGCTTCTGACGCAGGGCGGCATTCTCGCGCTCTACAACTATATGTCGCAGATCCTCGTCGAGCTCGTGAAGTTCGCCAACATGATCATCAGCGTCGCCAAAGCGCTCGCATCCAAAAAGCGTATCGAGGCGATCATGAACATGCAGCCGTCCCTCGAAAGGACGGAGGACGATGAGAGGCGCGAGGAAGATTTCATTGTATTCGACGACGTTTCGCTCACCTACAAGGACGCGGGCGGCGAGGCGGTCAAACACGTCTCTTTCACCGCGAAGAAGGGCGAGACGATCGGCATCATCGGCGGTACGGGCAGCGGCAAGAGCTCCCTCGTCAACCTCATTCCGCACTTTTACGACGCGACGCACGGCATGGTGCGCATCGGCGGCAAGGACGTCAAGTCCTATGCGCCCGAAGAATTGAGGGAGCGCATCGGCGTCGTCCCGCAGAAAGCGGTGCTCTTTTTGGGAACCATCCGCGAAAACTTGCTCTGGGGCAAGGGGGACGCGACGGAGGAAGAACTGCGCGAAGCGCTGCGCCGCGCCCAGGCGTCCGACGTCGTCGCCTCCAAGGAAAAGGGCTTGGACGAGCCCGTTTCGCAGGGCGGAAAGAATTTTTCGGGCGGTCAGAGACAGCGCCTCACCATTGCGAGGGCGCTCGTGGGCGATCCCGAGATCCTGATTCTGGACGATTCCGCTTCCGCGCTCGACTATGCGACGGAGGCGAAGCTGCGCGCCGCGCTCAAGGAACTGCCCTGCACGAAATTCATCGTCTCTCAGCGCACGGGCTCCATCCGCCACGCGGATAAGATCATCGTCCTTTCCGACGGCGAAATGGTCGGCTTAGGCACGCACGAAGAGCTGCTCGCTTCTTGCGAGGTGTACCGCGAGATCTATGAATCGCAGTACAAAAAGGAGGCGGTATGAGCAAAATGAAAAAACGGGTCAAGGCGAACAGGGGAACGACGCGCAAAGTGCTCCGCTACGTCGGCAGGTACTGGGGTTATCTTTCGCTCTCCCTGCTCTTTGCGGTCGTGGTCGTGGCGCTGACGCTCTACGTCCCCATCCTCGTGGGAGAGGCGATCGACTGCATCATCGGGCCGAAGGAAGTGGATTTTGAGCGTGTGTTCTCGCTGTTGACGGAAATCTGCGTCATGCTCGCGGGTACGGCGCTCGCGCAGTGGCTCATGAGCGTGTGCAACAACCGCATCGCCTATTGCGTGGTGCGCGACATCCGCAAGGAGGCGATCCGCAAGATACAGCGCGTGCCGCTCTCGTACATCGATTCTCACCCCTACGGCGACATCGTAAGCCGCGTGATCGCGGACGTCGATCAGTTTGCCGACGGACTCATTCTCGGCTTTACGCAGTTTTTTACGGGCGTTTTGACGATCGTGGGGACGCTCGGCTTCATGTTTGCGCTCAATTGGAAGATCGCGATCGCCGTCGTCGTCGTCACGCCGCTCTCCCTCTTCGTCGCGAAATACATTGCGGGCAAGACGTATGCGCTCTTCAAAAAGCAGAGCGAGGTGCGCGGCGAGCAGACGGCTTACATCGACGAGATGATCAGCAACCAGAAGGTAGTGCAGGCGTTCTCGCACGAGGACGAAAGTCTGGAAAAGTTCGACGAGATCAACGAGCGGTACGGCAAATGCTCGGTCTCCGCGATCTTCTTTTCTTCGATCACCAATCCGAGCACGCGCTTCGTCAACAACATCGTCTATGCGATCGTGGCGCTGCTCGGGGCGATCTCCGTCATCGCGGGTACGGGGTTTACCGTCGGCAATCTGAACAGCTTCTTAAGTTATGCCAACCAGTACACCAAGCCGTTCAACGAGATCTCCGGCGTCGCGGCGTAACTGCAGGGCGCGCTCGCCTGCGCGTCGAGGTTCTTTGAGTTCCTCGAACAGGACGAGCTCTCTCCCGAACCGCAGGCAAAACTTTGCGCGGCGCAGGGGAACGTCTCGCTCGAACACGTCGATTTTTCCTATGTGCCGGAAAAGCCGCTCATCCGCGACTTCAATCTCAGCGTGACGCGGGGCAGGCGCGTCGCCATCGTCGGCCCGACGGGCTGCGGCAAGACGACGCTCATCAATCTTCTGATGCGCTTCTACGACGTGGACGCGGGCGCGATCTGCGTGGACGGAACGGACATCCGGACGGTCTCCCGCCAGTCCCTGCGCGAAAATTACGGCATGGTGCTGCAGGAGATGTGGCTCAAGCGCGGCACCGTGCGGAAAAATATCGTCATGGGCAAGCCGGACGCGACGGAGGAGGAGATTGTCGCGGCGGCAAAGGCGGCGCATTCGCACAGTTTCATCAAAAAGCTCCCGCAGGGGTACGATACCGTCCTGTCGGAAAATTCCCTCTCTCAGGGGCAGAGGCAGCTCCTCTGCATCACGCGCGTCATGCTGGCGCTTCCGCCCATGCTCATCTTAGACGAGGCGACCTCTTCCATCGATACGCGGACGGAGCTCCGCATCCAGCGGGCGTTCGACAAAATGATGGTGGGCAGGACGAGCTTCATCGTAGCGCACCGTCTGTCTACCATACGCGAGGCGGACGTCATCCTCGTCATGAACGAGGGCAACATCGTCGAACAGGGAACGCACGCCGAGCTCTTGGCGCGAAACGGATTTTACGCAAAGCTCTACCACGCACAATTTGAAAACTGACGCAACCTGCAAAAAGCAAAACAAAAAACACGCACAAGAATGCGTGTTTTTTTCGTTTGCGAAGGGGGTTATTCCCCGATGAGTTCTCTCTTTTCGCCGCGGATGCTCTCATAGAACTCCGCTCTCGCCGCCTGATGATATGGCTCGACGAAGAAGGTCAACAGACCGAACGTCAGGCCGCAGAGCAGATACCAGCCGATGAAGCTGAAGTCGAGGCAGAAGAGCCTCCATTTGTTGCCGTCCATCATCTTGCGGCTCGCGGTGATCGCATCGTTTGCGGACATGGTGGGATTGTCTGCGAGGATGAAGTTGCTCATCGCATAAGAATAGCTCTTGATCAGACCGGGGATGACCAGAAGCAGGCTCCACAGGAAAATAAAGACATACATCAAAATGTTCAGAAGCAGAGCGGGCACAAAATTGTTGAAGCCCGAGAACAGCCGTTCGAGCCGTACGTCCTCCTTTCTCGAGATGCCGAGAAGGCAGACGGCGAGGCCGAGTGCGAGGGGCCCCGCGACGAGGATGGAGCCGATCGCGGTGAACGCAAGCGCTCCGATGATGAGCGCGTAGATGAGGTAGATCAGGATGATCGTGCCCCATTTGTTCTGCTCGCCGATTTTTTTCCAGGCAGTTTGTCTGAAATCTTTTGCTTTCATATTCCCTCCTACAATGGTTTGATTGCCTTTGAATTGATGCGCCGCGAAGGCGGTGACATGCGGCAATCCGTGTAGCATCATACCATAAAAGGAGGGTTTTGTCAACGGCAATTCGTTATTTCAGCGGAAAAAGACGTGGCTTGCTCCGTTTTCGTCGGCAAGATAGCGGCGCACCGAAAAGGCTTCTTCGAGCACGGGGCGGGCGAGACATTCTTCTTTTGTCCCGTCGAAGGCGACTTTCCCCGCTTCGAGCAGGACGATGCGGTCCGCCTCCGCGACGGCGTCGCTCAGATCGTGCGTCACGAGCAGGACGGTCTTCCCCTTGTCGCGCTCTTCGCGCAGGATACGGTAAAAATCCGATCGGAAGGCGAGGTCCATGTAAGTGGTGGGCTCGTCGAGGAGCAGGACGGGCGCGTCCTGTACGAGAAGGGAGGCGAGAAAGACTTTCTGTCTCTCCCCTCCCGAAAGCGTGGAGACGAGCCGCGCGGAGAGCTCCGAAATTTTGAGCCGCTCCAGCGCGCCGTCGACGAGTTTCCATTCCGACGGGGAAAGCTTCGTCGTATAGGAATATCTGCCGAAGGAGACGACGTCCCGCACGGAGAGCGCGGGGGAGGGAAGCGCCTGCGGCAGGAGGGAGACGATCTTGGCGCGGTCTCTTTCGCGGCGGGGCAGGGGAGCGCCGCGAAAGGAGATCTCTCCGCGGTAGGGCAGAAGACCGATCGCGGCGGAAAGCAGAGTGGATTTTCCCGCTCCGTTTTTGCCGAGCAGGGCGGCGATGCATCCCTCGGGGACGACAAACGCGGCGCGATCCAGAATGGGGCGATCGTAGGAGATCGAGACGTCAAATCGAAGCACGGTACCTCCTTTGCAGGAGCAGCCAGAGGAAGAACGGCACGCCGAGCACTGCGGTAAAGATGCCGACGGGGATCTCCGTCGGGGTAAAGAGCACTCTGCCGAGCAGGTCGGCGAAGAGCAGGAGCGTTCCGCCGCAGAGTGCGGACAGCAGGATTTCACCGCGCGCGTCGTTTGCGGCGATCTTGCGCGCCGCGTGCGGCACGATGAGCCCTACGAACCCCAAAAGCCCTGCAAACGAGACGGCGGCGGCAGCGGATGCGGCGGAGAGCAGCAGCGCCAGGAGCCGCGTGCGCTTCACGGATACGCCGAGCGAGCTCGCCATCGTGTCTCCCAGGCAGAACAAATTCAACGGTCTTGCCATGCACAGGGCGCCCAAAAGGCAGAGCGCGATCATGGGGGCGGGGACGAGCAGGTCTTCCATGGTGACGCCGCGCAGCCCGCCTACCGAAAAGTCTGTGTAAGAGGCGAGCACGTCCTCGTCCAGGACGGAGAAGAAGGAGATGCCCGCCTGGAAGAGCGCCGAGAGCGCCACGCCCGTGAGCACGACGGTCGTCTTTCCCAGCCCGATCTTCCCCGAGACGCCGAGAATGCACCCCGCGGATGCGAGCGCGCCGACAAAGGCGGCAAAGGGCAGAAGTTCGTGCAGCGTCGGGAAGAGGCTCAGAAAGAGGATGACGGCAAACCCTGCGCCCGCGTTGATGCCGAGCACGCTCGGCGCGGCGAGCGCGTTGTCCGTCGCGCGCTGAAGCAGGGAGCCCGACAGCGCAAGTCCCGCCCCCGCAAAGACCCCCGCGAGCATGCGGGGCAGGCGCAGCGAACAGAGGATGATCGTCTCCGTTTCGTATCCCTCTTTCTGCAGGAGACCGCCGAGGAACGCCTTCCAGGACATCGACGAGCTGCCGAAGCGCAACGAAAAAAAGGCGGCGATCAGAAATGCCGCCAAGGCGATGCAAACGGTGAGCGGGCGTCGTTGTTTCGTCATAAACTATCCTCGTCAAAGCAGATCGGCGAGGTAGCGGTACGCTTCCGCCCAGCGCCGATTCGGCTTATAGTGGAACATATCTTTGGGGAGATAGGAGTAATTTTGTTCTTTTACCGCGGTCAGCGCCGCCCATGCGTCCTCGCGGAGCATGGAAAAGACAAAAGACTGCGAGGCGGTTTCGTCGCCCATTGCCGTAAAGAAGATATAATCGGGGTCTGCCTCGAGAATGATCTCCATGCTCAACCCGTCCAAAAGCACGGGTGCGTCGTCGGCGATGTTGTGCGCGCCGAGGTCGCGGAGCATGGCGCAGGCGAAGTTGTCGTCCGAATTTTTCGCTTTGACCGAACGTGCGGACGAACCTGCGCGGATGAACAGAATGTCTTTGCCCGAGAGCGGCTTTTGCGCAATGAGCGCGTCGATCTCCTCCTGCAACGCTTCCCCGTAAAGAGTATAGGCATCCGCGTTGCCCGTAATGCGCGTGCAGGTGCTGAGCATGGAGAGGTAATCGTCGAAACTTTCCACGCGGAACTGCGCGGCGGGTATGCCCGCCTTCTGCAAAAACGAGGCGCAATCTGCCTGCGACTCGATGTCTGCCGAGCAAATGACGAAATCCGGCCTCGCGGCGAGGAGCGCCTCCGTGTCGATGGTCTTTCCTGCGCCGCCGTCCACCAGGATGACGTCTTCGCCGACGAATCCGCGTTCGACGCTTTCGCCGACGGTGATGTCTACCTGCCCGCCCGCCGTGATCCAGACTTCCGCAAAGGAAGAAAAGAGCACGGCGACTTTTTCGGGCGGCTCGCTCAGCGATATCTCGTTGCCCGCGTGATCGGTGAAGGAGACATAGGCGTCGGAAGGGCGCGGAGGCGTCGTTGTGCAGCCCGTGAGCGCGACGAGCGCAAGCGCGATCGCGTTACAGGGTTTTCGCCAGGATCTCATCTTTTCGTTCTAACAGTTCGTCCGAAAGGATCATCTTTTCCGCACAGTCAAATCCTACGCGCGCGATCGTGTCGGAGAAACGCTCTCCGGGGATGCCCTGATCGCGGAAGAACAGGATCGCCTTTTCTACCGTCTTGACGACTTCCTCTTCGGAAGTGAAGATCTTATGGAGCGCGTTGCCCTGCGCGACGCGTTTGCCCCATCTGCCGCCGATGGTGATCTTGTAGCCGTCGATGCAGTCGATCGCCGTGAAGGGGCAAGCCTTTACGCATCTGCCGCAGTTGTTGCATTTCTCGGTGTCGGGGCGGAATTTGCCCTCTTCGACGTGCGCCGCATGGATGGGGCAGGTCTTTTCGCATGCCTTGCAGTTGCGGCAAAGTTCGTCCATGGGCAGAGGAACGCGCTGACCGATGATGCCGATGTCGTTGAGATCGGGCTTGACGCAGTTGTTCGGGCAGCCGCCGACGGCGATCTTGAATTTGTGGGGGAGTTTTACGTTTCTGTATCCCTTATAGAAGAGCTCATGCATTTTTTCGGAGAGCGCGTAAGTGTCGATGAGTCCGTACTGGCAGGTCGTTCCCTTGCAGGAGACGACGGGGCGCACTTTCGCACCCGTTCCGCCCGTTTCGAGCCCGCCTTCTGCGAGGAACGCGATGAAAGCGTCGATTTGAGCGTAGGGGATCTTCTGCACTTCGGCGGTCAGGCGGGTCGTGAAGGACACTTCGCCGCTTCCGAATTTTTGGGAGGATTCGGCGATGAACTCCATCTCTTTTGCCGTGATCTTGCCGTTGCGGGTGATGACGCGGGCGTTGAAACAATCGGGCGTGCGTTTGTCCCAAAGGAAGCCGAGCGCTTTGAGGCGAGTCACTTCTGCGGCGGGAACGGTGCATTTGGGAAACTGCTTGGGATTGTAATTCATAAGTAAAACTCCTTATTTTATGATATTTGCGCCGTATTTGGCGTATCTTTTGATGATGGCGAGCAATACTTCGACGTTCTTTTCGAGCGATTGCACGGAGATATATTCGCGCACGGAGTGACAGTTGTGTCCGCCCGTGCCGAGATTGGGACAGGGGAGACCCATATAGGAGAGGGTCGCGCCGTCCGTGCCGCCGCGCACGGGGAGGATCTCCGCGCGCACCGAGAGCGATTCGAGCGCCGCCTTTGCGTGTTCCACAAGGTGCATGTGCGGCAGGATCTTTTCCTTGCAGTTGCGGTAGGAGTCCTTGATCTCGACTTGCACGTTTTTCTCGCCGTAGCGAGCCGCGAGGGCGTCCCGCACCGAGGAGACGAACGCCTTGCGCTCTTCGAAGCGCTTTGCGTCGTGGTCGCGGATAATCAGGCTGATTTTTCCCGTCTCGATGCCCGTCTCCACCGATTCGATGTGGTAAAATCCCTCCCTGCCTTCGGTGGTCGCAGGCGTCTCGCCTTTGGGAAACATGGAAAGCAGTTCCGCCGCGATCAGACAGCAGTTGATCATCTTTCCTTTGGCGGCGCCGGGGTGGATGTTGACGCCGCGCAGCGTGAACACTGCCGAAGCGGCGTTGAACGTCTCGTAGGAAATTTCTCCCACTCTGCCGCCGTCCACGGTATAGGCGTAGTCGCAGCCGAAAAAAGGCACGTCGAAGAGCAGGGCGCCCTCGCCGATCTCTTCGTCCGGCGTGAACGCGATGCCCACTGTGCCGTGCGGGATCTCGGGGTGCGCCGTGAGATAAGCGGCTGCCTCCATGATGGCGGCGATGCCCGCTTTGTCGTCCGCGCCGAGCAGCGTCGTGCCGTCCGTGACGATGAGGTCGTTGCCGACCTCTTCTTTGAGGGCGGGGAATTCCGCCTCGGAGATGACGATGCCGTTCCTGAGCGTAACGTCGCCGCCTTGATATGCGACGATCTGCGGATCGACGCCCGTGCCCGATACGACGGGCTCGGTGTCCATGTGCGCGATGAAACCGACGGCGGGCGCCTCCGCGTTGGCGGGGATGGACGCATAGACATAGCAATGCTCATCCACCGTCGGGGTGAGCCCCAAAGTCTTCAGCTCGTCGGCGAGCATGTGCGCCAGCGCAAACTGTTTGCGCGTGGAAGGGTGCTCGCCCGAGTTGGGGTCGGAGCGGGTATCTGTTTTGACATAGCGTAAAAAGCGTTCGGTTGCGCTCATAACGTACTCCCTGAAAGATCGGATTCGTTTTGTCTGCTCCCCATTATAAAGCAAAAAATTGATTTCGTCAATCTCTCGGAAAAAAGTGAATGGAAAAATCGGGCGGGGACATACTGTTTGCGGCACGTCTGTGCATGCGCCGCGGTCGCGGCGGGGAGGAATGCGATGAAACTTTGGAAGACAGGATTGCTTGTGCTTTTGTGTCTTTGCTGTCTCTTCGGCTGTCAGCCGAAGGCGAGAGGCGGCGAGGAAGTGCGGCTTACGCTCTCGAAGACGGCGATCGAGCTCGCGGAAGGGGAGAGCGAGGAGCTCACTCTGTCCGTTCAGCCTTCCGATGCGCTCGACAAGAACGTGGAATGGAAGAGTTCCGACGAGAGCGTGGCGGTCGTGGACGGCGGCATGGTCACGGCAAAGAGCGCGGGGGAGGCGGAGATCACCGCCTCTTCGGGCGACAAACAGGTCCGCTGCGTCGTTACCGTCAGGGCGGCGGAGGAATGAGCTCGGAGGCAGAAAGCGCGTTGCTCGGCAATGCGTTTTTTGTTTATGCAAATTCGATAAGAATTGATTGCATATTTGTGATATTTGCCTATTGCAAAACGGGCGCAAATACGATAAAATAATAGCAATCAAAAAGAAAAAATCCGAGGAGGAAAATTTATGGCCGGTCTGTTGTTAAAACACATAGACAAAATTTATCCCAACGGCGTACAGGCAGTATTTGATTTCTGCCTGGATATCCGCGATAAGGAATTCATCGTATTTGTAGGCCCTTCCGGTTGCGGTAAGTCCACGACCCTTCGTATGATCGCAGGACTCGAGGAAATTTCCGGCGGCGAGCTGTACATCGACGGTAAGATCATGAACGACGTCGTTCCCAAGGACAGAGATATCGCAATGGTATTCCAGAACTATGCATTGTATCCCCACATGTCCGTTTACGACAACATGGCGTTCGGTCGCAAACTGAGAAAAGTTCCCAAGGCGGTAATCGACGAGAAGGTAAAGGCGGCTGCCGAAATCCTCGGTATCACCGATTATCTCAACCGCAAACCCAAGGCTTTGTCCGGTGGTCAGAGACAGCGTGTCGCGCTCGGCCGTACCATCGTCCGTGAGCCCAAGGTATTCCTGCTCGACGAGCCTCTGTCCAACCTGGACGCAAAGCTCCGTGCGCAGATGAGAACCGAAATTTCCAAACTGCACGCAAGACTTGCCACGACCTTCATTTACGTCACGCACGACCAGATCGAGGCTATGACGATGGGTACGAGAATCGTCGTCATGAAGGACGGCTTCATGCAGCAGGTAGATACTCCTCAGAACCTCTATGATTATCCGACCAACCTCTTCGTTGCTGGATTCATCGGCACGCCGCAGATGAACTTCTTCCGCGACGCTACGATCACCAACGAGAACGGCAAGGTATATGTCAATTTCGTTGCAGGCAACAAGATCCTGCTTCCCAAGACGGTCGTCGCAAAGATCAAGAACCTCGAAGAGTACGAGAACACCGGCAAGCACGTCGTGCTCGGCGTTCGTCCCGAAGATATCCACGAAGATCAGCTCTTCATTTCCAATTCTCCCGAGACCGTCGTCAAGGCGAGAATCGAAGTCATCGAAAAACTCGGTGCAGAGACGCAGATCTACTGCGTGCTCGACTATGAAGAGGAGAAGAACACCATCGTCGACAATGCGAACCAGATGATCGCGAAGATCAACAGCCGTTCCGTCGTCACGAGAGGCGAGATCGAAGAGCTCGCGTTCGACGCGAAGCACATTCACCTTTTCGATCAGGAGACCGAAGCGACCATCCTCGAGAGAGACGAGTTCTACGATGTCATTCCCGAGAATGCAGAAGGTTCCGCGTTCGTTCCTCCTACACCGCAGGAGATGCGCGCTCGCATCGACGCGGCGAGAGCTGCGACCAAGGATAAGAAAGCTTGGGCGAAGAAATAACGAGATCATTTAAAATTACCTTTTAAGATATCGTTCCGATTCAGACAAAAGACCTCACCGAAAGGCGAGGTCTTTTGTTGCGTTAAAGCGGCGTTTTGCAGAGCGGCGCGGGGCGTTGCGCAAAAATACTGAGAGCGCTTTGCCGCTTTCAGGGAGCAGAAGGACAGCGCGAGCGGATGACTTCGCGCGCCCGAGGCGGCTCGATACGTCTGATGATGCGTAAAAAACCGATCGTCGCGGACGTCTTCGCGCGTCTGAGGCAACGCCATACGCGCGCCCGATCGGCAATTATCGTTTCCTGATCGGGAACCGACTTTTGCAAAGCGAGGTCCTGTGCGCTCCGATCGCCTGTTTGCTTCGATCCGTCTTTCGCGGGAGCGTGGACGCCTTTTTGAAAAGTTCTCTCTTCGCCCAAAAGAAATTTTCGTTTGCGAGCGCAAAAGATTGACTTTTTTTTCGGTTTGCGATAGGATAGAAGCCATGTTGGACGTTTTGGTCGACAGCTTGCTCGATGCGCTCAAGCTGTTGCCGTTTTTACTCATCATTTATATTCTGATCGAGCTGTCGGAAAGGCTCTCCTTTCTCTCGCCGCGCAAGCTTAACGGCCGCGCCGCGCCCCTGATCGGTGCATTGACGGGGCTTGTGCCGCAGTGCGGCTTTTCCGTCATGGCTGCAAAGCTCTACGACAAGAAATACATCCGCACAGGCACGCTTTTGGCAGTTTTTTTGGCAACAAGCGACGAGGCGTTCGTCATTCTGCTTTCGAGCGGGAGCATTCTTCCGCTGCTTTCTCTGCTCGGGGTCAAGTTTTTGGTGGCGGTGTGTTTTGGTTATCTCGCTTACCTTCTGCTGTTGCGGCGTGAGAACGTTGAAGATGCACAAGGGGAGGAGGAGTTCCATTCCTGCGGGCGCGAGCATACGCATAAGCCCTGGATGGATGATTTCGTCATGCCCTGCCTGCACGCGCTCAAGATCACTGCCTATATCTTTGCGGTCAACCTGATCTTCGGCACGCTCTTTTACTTTATCGGCGAGGAGAACGTCGAAAACTTTCTCTCTGCGAATATCTTTCTGCAACCCCTGATCACCACGCTCGTCGGGCTCATTCCCAACTGCGCTTCGTCCGTCATTCTGACGCAGACGTTCCTGAAAGGCGGAATCGCCTTCGGTTCCTGCGTCGCGGGGCTCTGCATCAACGCGGGCATGGGGCTCGTCGTGCTCCTTCGGAACGTCAGGGAGTGGCGGCGCAATCTGCTTCTGATTTCGACATTGTTCGTCATAAGTATCGCCGTCGGAACGGTCATCAATCTGCTTTCATTTTTATTTTAGATTGACAAAATATGAAAAATAGGGTATCATAATGGCACGGAGTTTTTCCGTGTCATTTTATCTTTGCAAAGGAAAAGCGTATGTTTTTGAGTCGGTTGGCAGAGAGCGTTGAGCCTTATACGGCGGGCGAACAGATCGGTGAGGGGTATGTGAAACTCAATACGAACGAAAATCCGTATCCGCCTTCTCCGCGCGCGGCAAAGACACTGCGGGAATCCGACGCGTCGCGCCTCAGGCTCTATCCGCAGCCGAATGCGGACGGGCTGCGCAGGGCGATCGCGCAGGCGGAGGGCGTGGACGAAGAGAACGTCTTTTGCGCGAACGGCAGCGACGAGGCGCTCGCCCTCTGTTTTCCCGCGTTCTTCGATGAGGACGGCAAGGGCGCCTGTTTTGCGGACGTCACCTATTCGTTTTATCCTGTTTTTGCCTCGTTTTTCCGCATTCCGACCGTCGTCGTTCCCGTCAAGGAAGATTATTCGATCGATCTTGCGGCGATGGCGAAGGCGGATTGCGGCGGCTATTTCATTGCTAACCCGAACGCGCCCACTTCGCTCGGGATCGGGCGGGCGCAGATTGAGGCGTTCGTCGCTTCCGTGGATAAGCTCGTCATTCTGGACGAAGCGTATATGGATTTCTTCGGCGAGTCCTGCGCGGCGCTTACGAAGCGATACGCCAACCTGCTCGTCGTCAAGACGTTTTCCAAGTCTTATTCGCTCGCGGGGATGCGCTGCGGTTACGCGATCGGGCAGAGCGGCCTCATCGAGGGGCTTCGCCGCATGCGCGACTGTTTCAACTCTTACCCCGTGGACGCCGTCTGTCAGGCGGTCTGCGCCGCGGCGGTGTCCGATCGGAGCTATCACGACGAGACGGTGCGCCTCGTCGTTTCCGAGCGCGAGCGGCTGAAAACCGCGCTGCGGAGCAGGGGGCTTTGGGTCGCCGATTCCGCTTCGAATTTCCTGTTCGTCCGCTTCTCTGAGACGGGCGGAAAGTATATCTATGAATCACTGAAAGCCAAAAAGATCCTGGTGCGTTTTTGGGACAAACCGAAATTGTCCGAGTTTTGCCGCATCACCGTGGGTACCCCTTCGCAAAACGAGGCGCTGCTTGAGGCGCTGGATACGATTTTGAGGTGAATTTGCATCTTTCGGCGCGCTCGGTCGAGGAGCTGAGCGAACTTACTTACGAATGCGAATGCGGCAAAAGGCACGGCGGGTTTGCCCGCCTGCGCTTCGGCAGGCTTTCTGCGCTTTCCGAGGAGATCAACGTCTTTGTCCCGCTCGGCAAACTGGTCATACTTGCGAGCGGCGAGACGTTTTTGCGCTGCGGTTCCGTCCTGCGCGAGGCGCTCAGGCGATACAAACTCCTGACTGCGCTCGACGTGACGGATGTTTCCTCTCTGTTTGCCTTTGACGACGGCATAGCGGGCGTGGTCGCACTCGGCACGGAGGCGGCGGAACTCGGCAGGTACTTTGCGGGCGTCAGGAATCTGCCCTGCATCGCGATCCCCGACGTGATCTGCTCGGAGCGCCTGCTCGGCGAGACGGTCGACGTCCCTTTGGGGGGCAAGCGCGTCGTCTATCCCGCTCCGCCCCCGCGGCTCATCTATGTCGATGTCTCTTTGTTGTGCGGCGCGGCGGAAGCGTACGGCAAAATCTGTTCATGGGCGCTCTCTCTGCTCGATCTTCGCTTTTCTCCTGACGATCAGCCGCGCTGCGGCGAACTGTACGAACTCGCGCTCTCCGCGCTCGGAGGCCTCGGTTGGTATGAAAGCGACGGCGTGCAGAAGATATTCGAATCGGATTTCCGGCTCGCCTATTGCGCGCGGGAAGGATTGGAGAGGGGGGCGGTGCGCGTCCTGGCAGAGGAGACGGGGAGCGATCTGTTTGCGCTCGTCAAGCTCGCCAAAGTGTACGAGTTGTTTTTCAGAAAGGGCTACGCGCGTCCGTACGCCGCTCCCGACTATGTGGAGAGGGCGGAGCGCGCGGGTGTGCGGCCGCATCCGCTGTTTTGCCGCGCGGACGCGTTTTACGCAGATTTTTTGCGGGAACGGCGCGGTTATCTCGCGGGCGTACGGGAGATCCTCAGCCGCCTGCCCAACATGAAGCGCACATATTTTCAGCTGGGCGGCAAGGGCGTCCGCGTCGAAGGGGAGGCGCTTCGCCGTGCGGTCGATCTGTTGCCGGAAAAATGTGGAAAAGGTCCGCTCGTATGGATGCGGGAGTTCGGACTGCTGGAGGGATTATGCAAAGGAAGGTGCAAGAGCTGATCGCGCAAAAAAAGGTATTTTTGCTCGATCTGGACGGGACGCTGTATCTGGACGAAACGCCCATCGGAGACATGTCACATACCCTGGAGGCGCTGCGCGAGCACGGCAAGCGCGTCGTCTATCTGACCAACAATTCTTCCAAAACGGCGGAAGAATACGTCCGCAAACTCTCGCGCATCGGATTTTATCGGGAGGGAGACCTCGTCTATACTTCCGCAATGGCGACGGCGGAATACCTGCGCGCCGCCTATCCCCAAAAAAAAGTTTATCTCGCGGCGACGGACGCCGTCAAAGCGGAATTTTTTGAGAACGGGATCGAACATTCCGAAGATGAAGGGGAGATCGCCGTGCTCGCTGACGATACGACCATCTATTTTCCAAAATTTTGCAAGCTCAACGAGCTGATCGCGCGGGGCGCGCCGTATGTGGCGACGCATCCCGACGCGGTTTGCCCCGCCAAAGGGGTATTCCCGCCCGACGTCGGTTCGTTCATCGCGCTGCTCGAGGCGTCCTCGGGACGCCGCCCCGACGTGATCTGCGGCAAGCCCGATCGGATCATGGGGGACTGCATTCGGCGCAGGCTCGGCGTGCGCGCCGAAGAGGTCGTCATGGTCGGCGACCGCCTGCATACCGACATTCGTTTCGGCAATCGGAACGGTTTTTCCGCTCTGCTCGTGTACAGCGGAGAGACGAGGCCGCAGGATCTGGAAAAATCCGCCGATCGCCCCGATTTGATTCTGGATTCGCTCAACGATATCGTTGCGTATCTATAAGGAGGAAAATCTATGAGGCAAAAGAAGAACTTGTCGATTGCAATTGCGGCCTGCATGGCATTGTTCCCGCTTGCCGGGTGCGTTTCCGTCGCAGACGAGCCGCTCACGCTTTCGCATGAGGGTGGCATCTATTCCGAAGCGTTCGATCTGACCGTTTCCAAGGGCGCGGCGTCGCATACCATCTATTATACGACGAACGGCTCCAGACCGACGACGCAATCGGAAAAGTACAAGGGAAAGATCAGAATGGAGGAGAAGAAGGATTCGTCCGTCATCGATCACGTCACGCCGAAGGAGGGGTATTCTTTCCGTGACGTCCACGCGGGGACTTCCCTTCGGTTGCTGGAAGTGGACAAGGACGGAAATACGGTCGCGGAAAAGACGGCGACGTATCTCGTCAAGGAAGACGCGGAGGAATATTATACCGTACCGGTCATCTGCCTGACGGCGAGCCTCTCCGACTGGTTCGGCGCGAACGGCATGTACAACGATCTGACGGAAGAGAAGAAGATACGCGCCGAAATGGAGTACTACGATCTCTCCAAAGGGGAGAGCTTTGCGCTCAACACGCAGGTCAAACTGGGCGGCAATTTTACCAAACAGTTTCCGCAGCGCACGCTCAATCTCAATTTCAACAAGGACGAAAACGACGAGAAGAACGTGCCGCCTTCGGTCGATCTCTTCGACGGCGCAATGCGCGAGGACGGCACGGGTCCCTTGAAGAACCTCACGCGGTTCCGCCTGCACAACGGCGGCAACGACTGGCGCGCCGCCTTCTTTACGGACGCTTACGCGCAGGCGTTTGCGGAGGATACCGCCGTCTCCACGACGTCCAGCCGCCCCTGCATCGTCTATCTCAACGGCGCATACTGGGGGCTGTACATCATGCGCGAGCATTACAGCGCGGAGTACTTCCGCGACAATTACGGCGTAGACAAGGACAACGTCGTCCTGCTCGACAAATCGTGGGCGAATGCGGGCAAACCGTACAATCTCGAAGTCAAGGAATACGACGAGGAAGAGGCGTACGCCATGTACGATTCCCTTATGCAGCTGTTGTATGAGACGGATTTCACGACGGACGAAGGATATCAGGCGTTTGCCGAGGTGGTGGACGTGGACAGCCTGATCGATCTCGTGCTCATCAACGCCTATGTGGGAAATTGGGATTTCATGTACAACAACTTCCGTTTCTGGCGCACCGCTGAGGTCGAAGAGGGCAATCCTTACGCCGACACGAAGTGGCGGTTCTGCCTGCATGACATCGATTTCTCCTTCGAAGAGGAAGACGCGAACAACGGTTTGGTGGAAGAGGACAGGCTGGCGGGGAAGAGCTATCTCGATTTCTTCCTGGGCAACGCAGCCGTCGCTTACAACGGGCTCGGAACGCTGTCGGAAGAAGATACCATGATCTTTGCGAAGCCGATGGAAAACGCCGCCTTCCGCGAGCGTGTGTACGAGCGGGCGCAGATCATTCAGGAGGCGTTCAACGCCGAGAAGGCGGAGGCGCTGCAAAAAGAGATGGTCGCTCAGATCAAGCCGCTCTATCCCGATCAGGTCAAGCGCTGGGGTTCAAGCGGATACAGCTACAACACCTGGCTCGATTTTACGAACATTCGGCTCAACAACGCCAAACTGCGCCAGGACACCTTCCTGCAACAGGTCGTGACGGCGATTGCTCCCTTTGAAGATTGAGCGGCGCGCGCCGTTTCGGAACATGATATTAGCGCCGCGCTCTGTGCGCGTCGGATCCGAAGAGAACAAACGCTTCGCGCCCGTTCGGGCGGGATGCGGACAAAAAACGGACGGGGAATCGTCCGTTTTTTGTTGTGCGTTGTCACACGGGAATGGGGTCTTGCAGGGGCGTCTTTTTTCGGTTCGGGATGCGGCGTGCGATCGTTCAAAGGCAAAAGACAGAAAAAACGGACGGGAAACCGTCCGTTTTTTGATGCGTTGGCAGGAGATATTATACGGGGATGGGGTCTTGCAGGGGCGTCTTTTTTCGGTTCGGGATGCGGTGTACGATGGCGTCCACCGTCAACAGCGGCACCATCGCCACCATGGCGAAGGAAGAGACGAGCTGGTTGACGTACAGCGAATGAGACGAATCCACCGCGCCCAGGTAGACGGGCATGACGGCGAGCGCCAAAAGGATGAGATAGGGGATATCCCACGCGTCCTTCCGCTCTGTGATCAAGAAGCCCAAAAGGGGGATGGAGAGGAAAATGCCCGCGTAGACGTAACTCGGGTCGGGGAACAGGAGCATGACGAGCGCGGCGGCGAGGAAGGTCTTGTAGCTCTTGTTGACGAAGAGGCCGGAAAGCAGGCATGCGCCGAGCGCGACGAAAGCGCAAGCGCCGTAAGTGCTCTGATCGACTTCCGCGACGGGCGCGCCGCGCAGCAGCGCCGAGAGGATGCCGACGAAATTTGCGATCGAGTAATTGTAGCCGACGCCCACCTCTTCCGCGGTGAACGCGCCCATCCAGCGCAGAAACTGCGACACGTTGGCGAGCCCTCTGTCGAGGAACAGGAACGGCACGAACAGGAAGAGCAGGGAATAGGCGACGCAGCGGAAGAAGGCGAAAAATCTGCGCTCTTTGAGCAGGATCAGGGCAAACAGCGCGGGATAGAGTTTGATGCCTGCCGCCGCGCCGAGCATGACATAGGCGCACTCCCGAAGGACGCCGCGCCTGTCGTCGTAATAGGCAAAGAAGAAGAGTGCGGCGAGGAGGGAATAGATGATGTAGTTGCCGCGTTCGTACTCATAGATCATGCCGACGGTGAAAAAGGAAGAGAGCACGAAGACGATCTGCATGGACAGGGGGATCTTGTGTTTGGACAGCACGCGGAATTCGAGCCACGCAAAGGCGGCGGCAAAGATGAGATAAAACAGGGCAAGAGAGACGATCGCGCCCGTTCCGCTCATGTAGACAGTCTCATAGCCGTCCGAATAGTCGCAAAAGCTCGCAAAGAAGAGCGCAATCAGGTGCACGAGCGGCGGATAGCTCGACATGTCCCCGTAATAGGGGCTGTTTTCATGAGCGATGTGATTGGTGTGCCAAAAATCGGCAAACGGAATCTCCCGCACGTCGCGAAAGAGCGGAAAGGCGAAGATATAAGGTTCTCTGAGTCCCCAGATCAGCGCCTGCACGATGCCGATCAGCGCGAGGGCGCATAAAGTGCAGACGAGGATGACATTCAGGCGGGAGCGTTTCATGGTTCCTCCGGAAAGCGATAAAAAATATGGTGCAGCCTCTTTGGAAAAGCGCTAATTGCGCTTTTCCCGAAAGACGACGAGCAATACCGCCGCGCCGCATATGGCGAGGACGGACAAGAGTTCAAAGCGATAGACGGAAAGAAGGACGGAGAGCGGATAGTCGCTCGCCTTTGCCTTTTCGGCAAAGCCGTCCGCAGTCATGACGTTCAGTTCGGTAAGTTTGACGCCGGAAAGCTGGGCGACTTTCGGCAAGTTGTCTCGCAACGTTTGCCCGAAGGAATCTTCGAAAAAGTCGTCATATTCGAGGGCGAAACATTCGATGGGCTCAAAGATCGAGGTGCCCTCTTCGATGACAGTGTCGCCCGTATTGAAGGAATAGGCGAGCGTGGTGGTGTTGTATGCGGCAAGCGGGAAATTTCCGCTTTCGTTGAGATAATAACAGCCCACGACGATGCCCACAAAGTTGTCGGTGAAGGAGGATGTGCGGCCTTGACCGACGAGATCGAGCTTGGAATAACAGTTCACGAAGGTCGCCTTGCGCGAAGTGGCGGTAATGGCAAACGACGCGACGAAGTCTCCTTTGATACATCCGCTCTCCAGACCGAGGTTCTTGACGACGCCTGCGAGCTTTCCGAAGAGCGCGTTTTTGCTGCCGTGCGCCTTGGTCTCGCTCCGATAGTTCAGAAAGACGTGCCCGCCGCCGTCGTAGACGCCGTCAAAGGTGACGTCCTCATCGGAAAAGCCGACGGGAAGGTTGTCCAGACCTTGAAAATCCAGGTCTGCCGTTTGCAGGAAGTACTTGCCGTGAAAGGTCTCTCCGCCGTTGACGGCGTTGCGCATCCAGGCGTAGTCCTCGACGGTCGAAATGCGGTAGGGGTTGCGCGCCGTGCCTTTTCCCTCCGCCGCATGTGCGGAGACGTAGACGGGCGCACTCGGTTTTCCTTCCTGCCAGGTATGCAGTCCGGTATATCCGCACAGGGAGAGCGTGGCGACGTTTTCGTTGCAGTAGTCGTTGAGATCGGTGTCGCCCATGCCTTCTATGCTGTTTTTGATGTTCTGCGGCACGTCGAGACCGGTGAGCGGTCCGCTCGCCGCGCAGAGGTAGACCTGATTTGCCGTATAAGAGCACATTGGAATGTAAGCGCCCGCGCTGTTTTTCGATACGCTGTAACAGCCCATGAGGTCGCCGTTTGCGAAGTTGTCGGCGATGCCGCCGCCGCGGTTTGCGTCGATCGTCACATAGGCGGCGCAGTTGATGATCTGCGCATAGCCTGCCGTGTGGCTCGCGATGCCGCCCACGCAGTTTCCGGACAGATACCCTTCCACCGTAAGATTTTTGACGGTGCCGCCGAGCTGACCGAAGAAACCGTTGTTGGCCGTTCGGGTCTCGTCCGTGAGGCAAATGCCGCTGACGGTGTGTCCGCCTCCGTCGAAGACGCCTTTGAAGATGTAGGGAGTGCCGAATTCTCCGATCGGGGAAAATTCGCAGCCGCTCAGATCGATGTCCGCCGTGAGAACGACGGTCTCGCCCGAAAACGACTCGCCTGCGTTGACCGCTTCCGAGAAAGCGACGAGATCCTGCGCATCGGAAATCGTATACAAAGAAGAATCGGCGTATGCCGAGGCTCGGGGAGTCCCGATGAGAGACAGCCCGAACAGGCAGACGCCGATGAGAATGCAGTTACCTTTGAGAGATGGGAACATATTGTTTCCTCGGTTGCACGCACGCGTAAGCGGGGCGGATGATGCGGTTGCCGTTGACGATCTCCTCCATGCGGTGCGCCGACCAACCCGCGATGCGGGAGATGGCGAACAGCGGCGTAAAGAGCGCCTTGGGCAGCCCGAGCATCTGATAGACAAACCCGGAATAAAAATCCACGTTCGGGCTGACGCATTTGAGCACGTTCTTGTTCTGCATGATCAGCTCCGCCGATACTTTTGCGACGGTGTTGTAAAGCTCGAATTCCTTTTCGCGTCCCTTTTCAATGGCGAGTTTGCCCGCGAACGTCTTGAGAATTTCCGCCCGCGGATCGGAGATCGTATAGACGGCGTGTCCCATGCCGTAAACGAGCCCCGTCTTGTCGAACGCTTCCTGATTGATGATGCGGTATATGTAGTCGCGTACGGTGGATTCCCTCCAGTCGGGAATGTTCTCCTTGATGTTTTCGAACATTTCGACGACTTTCAGGTTGGCGCCGCCGTGCTTGGGCCCCTTCAGCGAGCCGAGCGAAGCCGCCACGGAAGCGTAGGTGTCCGTTCCCGAGGAGGTGACAACGTGCGTCGTGAACGTAGAGTTGTTGCCGCCGCCGTGTTCCGCATGCAAAATCAGGCAGATGTCGAGGACGCGCGCCTCCAGATCGGAAAACTGCGTGTTCTTGCGGAGCATGTGCAGGATGTTCTGCGCGTGAGAATATTCTTCCCGCGGCTTGTGGATGATGAGCGACCCTTCCGTAAAGTAGTATTGGTAAGCGCGGTAACTGTATACCGCCAGGCGGGGAAATTGTGAAATGAGCTGAAGGGACTGTCGCAGCACGTTTTCTCTGTCTACGGCGTCAGGCGTCTGGTCGTAGGAGTAGAGATTGAGTACGCAGCGGGACATCATGTTCATGATATCCTGGCAGGGGCTCTTTAAGATGACGTCGCGCACGAAATTTTTGGGCAGGACGCACAGCTCGCGGAAGAGGGAAGTGAAATCGTCGAGTTCTTCTTTGGTAGGCAGTTGGCCGAAGAGCAAAAGATAAACGGTCTCTTCGAAGCCGAATCGCTTTTCGATGACGCAGTTTCTGACAATGTCTTTTACGTCGATGCCGTGGTAGAACAGCTCGCCGTCTATGGGGGTCTTGACGCCGTCGATCATGCGCCAGGCATTCACTTCGGAAATTTCCGTAAGCCCGCACAGCACGCCCTTGCCGTTGCTTTCGCGCAGACCGCGCTTTACGTCGTATGTTTCGTACAGGGCGGGATTGATGTTGTCGTTGCCGACGGAGATCTCCGCAAGCCGCGCAATTTTGTCTGCATACAAACTGACGTCTTTGGGACTGATGAAGTCCATACGCTACCTCCTTTTTTGGATTTGATGATATTTTTCATTATATCACACTTTTATCATTCTGTCAAATTATTCACAAACAGAAAAAGAAGGGTTATTCTTCATAAATTCCGATTGTTTTTTTGAAAAAAGGGTTTCAAAACCCCGATTTTTGTGTTATATTATAGACATAGAGTTATTAGTTATGCGGAGGATGCAAAAGTGAACGAAGTGACCGTTACGCCCCGCGAAGGGGAGATCGTCGTCTCGCTGTCGGGTGAGATCCATTCGGGAAACGCGGACGAATTTTTGAGCGAAGTGACGAACGCTTACCGCGCCGCTCCCGGCAATATCGTATTCCGCTGTGCGGGGCTTTCGTTTATCGATTCGACTGCGCTCGGTACGTTTGTCAAGATCAGGAAGATGGCGGCGCAGGACGGGTTTGTCGTCAGATTGCAGGAAGTGCAGCCGAGGATCAAAAAACTGTTTCTGATCTGCCGGCTCGATCTGATCATGGAGATAGAAGAATGAAACGGGACGGATTTTCTCTCTCGCTCCCCTTAAAGAGCGAGTATCTCACGACGGTCAGGCTGACCGTGGGCGGGCTCTGCGCCCTGTGCGGCATGGACATCGATCTTGCCGAGGACATCAAGGTCTGTGTGACTGAGAGCCTTTTGCTGTTGCAGCGCAACGGTTTTTCCGAGGCGTCCCTCTGTTTTTGCGTCGAGAACGGGTTGTCCGTCGAAATCGAGGGCGAAGCGTCGGACGAGGCGAAGGAAAGCGCGGAAAACGAAATATCGTATGCGCTTCTGGGTGCGCTCTGCGAGGATGTTTCTTTTACGAAGGAGAACGGCAGAGTCGTCGCCGTCGCGCTGAAAAACGGGAAGTAAAAGTATGGACACGGAATTGTTCCGACAATACAAAGAGACGAAGGATATCGCCCTGCGCAATCGCATCGCGGAGCAATATCTCTACGTCGCGGAGATCCTGGCAAAGAAATTTGCAGGGAGGGGCGTAGAGTACGACGATCTGTATCAGGTCGCCTCTCTCGCGCTCGTAAAGGGGATCGAGCGGTTCGACCCCGATCTCGGCATGCAATTTGTCACCTTCATCACGCCGACCATCACAGGCGAGATCAAGAACTATTTCCGCGATCGCTCCCGTCTCGTCAAATATCCGAGAAAGCTCACTCAGCTCTCCGCCGCCATCCGCAAAAAGAGCGAGGAGATCCTGGCGGAGACGGGGAAGAAACCTGACGTCGCGACGCTCGCCGCCGCGCTCGGGGAAGAGGAGGAGACCATCGTAAAGGCGATGGAAATCGGCTCCACCGTCTCTCTCGACAGCAAGGTGAAGAGCGAAGACGAGGACAGAGAGGCGTCCCTCTACGACGTCATCCCCGACAAGAATGACAGATTTGACGCCTTTGAACAGAACGAGAGTTTATATTCCGCGATCAATGAGCTGTCGGACACGGAAAAGCTTCTCGTCAGATATCGCTTTACGGACGAACTTTCCCAGGCGGAGACGGCAAAACGACTGAACGTATCGCAGATGTTCGTTTCCCGCATGGAGCGCAAAGTCTTGCAGAAGCTCAGAGAGCGGCTCAAGGAAGAGTGAGTTATGTATTCGGAGATCAAGAACTTTGCGGAATTGGAGGCCGCGCTCAGACAGCTCTGCGACTTCCTTTCAAAACAGAAAATCGACGAAGACACCGTGTTTGAGAGCAAGCTCATTTCGTTTGAACTCGTGAGCAACGTGCTCTGCCATTCCGACGGCATCGCGTATTTCATGGGCGCGGTCAAAGACGGATTCGTCGAGATCGAGGTGGGCTCGGACGAACGCTTCGTGCCCCCCGAGCGGACGACTTGTTCGGACGTGAACGCGGAACGCGGCAGGGGGCTCTATCTCGTCGATTGTTTTTGCGAGCGGCGCATCGCGACGGGAGACGGCGTCAAAGTGTTCATCCGCATCAAAAAATAGGAGACGCCTTCGCGGCGGGAGACGAAAAGCGGCATTGCCCGCTTTTTTTCGTGCGGTCTATGCAGGTGCGCTTTGGTGATCGCGAGGCGGACGACGTGTCCTTCGGCGGTCAGCTCTTCGCGCGGACGGCGCGGGGAGGATTCGGGAGGAAAGCGCGCCGACTGTGGCCGAAAAACGACCGATTGTCGTTTGCCTCTTGCGTTTTTCGGGAAGTTCGGTATAATGGATGCGAGAACGGAAGCGTTCACAAGGGCGCCTGCGCCGCGGCGAGTGCAGGAAAGGAGGAAAATCATGCAAATTGAAATCAGGATCGACAGCGCCTATGCCGAGCCTAAACTCATCGTGCTGACCGCGCAGATGACCGATGAACTGCGCGAAATGCTCAAAAGCTGGTCGCAAGAGACGCAAGTGATCTCGGGGAGCCGAAACGAGACGATCGAACTCATCGACCCGGAGAGCATTGTGAGGGTGTATGCCGCGGCAGGGAAGGTTTTTGCCGTCACGGAGGAAGGAGAATTTATGCTGCGGCAGAGGCTGTACGAAATGGAGGCGAGGCTCGACCCGCGGCGCTTTGTGCGCATTTCCAATTCGGAATTGATCAACCTGAAAAAAGTAAAAGGCTTCGACTTGAATTTCGTCGGGACGATCTGTGTCAGGCTGACGGACGGAACGACGACGTACGTTTCGAGGCGGTACGTTCCGAAAATCAAAAAATTACTGGGAATGAGGTGAAGGACATGACAAAAAAATTGTTACTGCGAGGGCTTTTGGGGATTTTTATCGGTCTGGCGATCGGATACGTCATTACCATCGCTCTGTCGCTCACGGCGGAGACGCAGCAGTATATGCCGTGCGCGCCCGGGTTTGCGGAGGCGGTGGGCAGCGAGAAGGGCGCAGTCGCGCTGCAGGCGGTTTTGTGCGCGCTGATCGGATTTGTGTGCGGCGCGGGCTCGCTCGTCTGGGAGATCGAGCGCTGGGGGCTCATGCGGCAGACGGCGGCATACTTCGGGATCGCCGCCGTGACGATGCTTCCCGTCGCCTATGTTTTGCGCTGGATGGACGGGAGCGCGATGGGAATTCTGATCTATTTCGCAATTTTCGTCGCGATCTTCGCATGCGTCTTTTTGATACAGTTCTTCCTGGCGCGCCGCGCGATCAGAAAGCTGAACAGCGAACTGCAAAGACGGCAGGCAGAAGAACGCTGACGCTCTTTGCTTCGCGGGGCGGGCGGAGACGGCGCGCAGAGGAAGCACAACAAAAGATCAAAGACGGAGAAAAAAGAAGATGCCCTGCGGCTCAATGCCGCAGGGCATCTTCTTATTGGTCTGATCCGCAGAACGGATTACTTTTTCTTTTTCGGATCGACATAGGCGTTGGTGACGTGCACTTTGTGCATCTTCACGCGCTTAGCGATCTTCTTGACGAGGAGCAGAACGAGCACGATCACCAGAACGACAGCCAGAACGATGGAGGAAGCGAACAGCCATACGTTGTATTCGGGTTCCGTCGCCGTGTCGGTGTCCGTGTCGGTGTCGTCGTCCGTATCGCTCGAAGAGGGAGTAACCGTGGTTTCAAGCGGGCTGAAGTCTACAAACGTCGTGAACGTGTATTCTTCGTCGCTGGAAGTGCGGTCCTCATAGTAGAGGTACGCGACCGTCTCTGCATAGCTCGACTGTACATAGTCGGCGTACAGATCGCCTTCGTCCTCGGTGTCGAGCTCTTCGTCATAGCGAAGATAATCGTTCGTATCGCGGTAAGTGAAGGTATAGTAGATCGCGTCGTCGTACCACTTCACGTCGTCTTCGGTGTAATCGGTGGGCTTGTTCTCGTTGATCGCGTCGATCGCGTCGGTCAGCAGTCCGCTGTAGTTTTCGGAGAGGTCGGCGGTCGCTACCGTATCGAACATGACATAGCTGCCTGCCTCACTCTTGACGGAGCCGTCGCGGGAGCCGCTGAACACTTCCAGGCGATAATTCTTTGATTCGCTGCCCGTGTGGATGAAGAAGTTGACGGTGACCCATTTGTTTGCGACGTCGTCTCCGTCCACGACGGTATAGCACTCGGCCTTTTGCTGCGTATAGCGGGCATATGCGTGGTCGAAGTCGGTCACAGGTACCGAGTAGACGCCCGTCTCGTCGTCATAGCGCGCATAGTACGCTCCGTCTTCGGGATTGTACCAGAACGCGACGAGTTCATCCGCCGTGATGAGGTTGTTGTCGTCGTCCTTCTCATAAGCCGAGAGGTTCGCGTAGTTCTTGTCGTCGCTGCCGTCCGCTCTTCTGTAAAGGCCGTTTTTGTCTTCGTCCTCGTTGTTGTTGTACAGATATACGATGTCCTTCTCGTCGTCGAATTCGTCGGAAGCGGGATCGACGGCGCATACGTTGTTGTCATCGTCGTACCAGTACGTCACCGTCGGCGTCTCCAGGGTGAGCGGCGTGTTGTATCCGTCCGTGAGGGAGGTCGTGTCCATCAGATAGATGTAAGCGACGGCGCCCTTGCTGACTTTGACCTTGACGGAGATCGCACGGTAAGTGCTCGTGGAGATCGAGGTGGACTTGCCGATGTAACCGTAGGACTGTTCTACCGTGTTGACGATGAGGAGCGGCTGATTGGACGTGCCGATGATCTTGTTCCACCAGTTGTCCGCGTTGAGCGCGTTGGTGAGCGAGGTGTTCTCCGACGTCGCGATGCGCAGCAGCTCGGTGATCCAGGACGCATTGTTGTTCCAATAGTTCTGCGCGTAAGCCTTGTTCAGAAGACCTGCGTTTTCGTTGCTGTTGGCGTAGGAATAATCGGTGCCGCCGACGTAGATGCTGCCGCCGTCCACGCCCGTATAATTCTGCGGCGTGCCGAGCCCTTCTTCTATGGCGCTGTCGTCGCTGTAGATGACGGAGTCGAAGCCCGTCGAAGAGAGCGCCTGCGTGTTATTATATAAGGAAATCGTCTGGATATACGATCCGGTCGTGACGGCATTGTATTCCGCCTTGCTCATCTTAGCGGAAGCGAAGTTTGCAAACGCCGCATATCCGGGGAGGTAGCTTGCGTTCGTCGTGCCGACGATGGTCGTGGGACCGTAAGAGAATTCTAAAGAGAAGGTCTTCTCGCTCTTCGTCGTGTTGGCGACGAGGAAGGCGCATTTGACCCAGCCGTTGTAGAGGTCGGTTTTTTCGTCCGTGTCCACCGTGGCTACGGTCGTGGAATCGAAGGCGGTGATGGTGGATTTCGTCTCGACGTCGACGACGGAGGCAGAGGCGCCCGTGTAACCGTTCATCTCAGAGGTCTTGACCCAGAACGTGATGAGAAGATAGCTCTCGGGAGCGAGTTTGAAGGAGGGCGCGGATACTTTCGCGGTATATGCCGCACCGCCTGCGCTGAGCAGGACGATCATGTCGTCGCTGTTGTCGAAGGGATAGGAGCCGAGCCCGTCGGTGACAAATTTGTCGAGGTAACGGTTGCCGCTGCGGGCGCGGATCTCGTCTGCGCTCTCAAAGAGGAGCAGGTCGGAAGAAGCGTCCAGCGTAAGTCCGCGATAGACCTTGCCGTCCCGGGAGGGAACGCTCGTGTAGGAGACGTTGCCGTATTTTTCGACGGTCGGCGCGATCTCCGCGCTCAGGGAAGAGATCTTGTCTTCCGCGCGATAGAGGTCGGAGGCAAACACGGTGTCCGAAAGGTTGTCCGCTTCGAACACGCGGTCTTCGCCTTCGTCTTCCGTGTCGCAGGAGGGAACGGATACGGTCGCCGCTTCGTACGCCTCGTTGTCGATGATCTCGCAGGTCACGTCGTCGAAGAACGCATAGCCCTGCACATATTCGAATTTGTTGTTGCCGCCGCCGTGTCCGAGGCCGAGCACGATTGTGAAGGAGCTGGACTGGAGAGCGTCTCCGCGCAGATACAGAGTGTAGAGCTGCCAGCCGTTGTTTTCGGTGACAGAAGAGGTGTCGATGTTTTTGATCTCAAAGGGATCGTACGTCGTGCCGCCCACCGTCTGCGTCACGGAGATGTATGCGCCTCTGTTTTTGGAAACTTCCGTGCCGTTGTTGAAGGTCAGATCTGCCGTCTTGACCCAGACAGAGAGCTTGGCGGACGTATTCGCGGAGAGGGTCACCTGCGTGCCCGCGGTGTATTTCTGCGCCGTGCCGTAGCCGTCGGAGCGGTAATTGTGGATCATCAATACGTTCGTTTCCCCGTCCGAATCGGCGGTGCCGTCGTAATCGTGCGTGCCGGGATTTTCGCAGGTCGGAACGTCGTCGATGTCGATGTTGTAGGAGACATAGTCTTCAAAATCGCTCGTGGAATCGATGTCGCATTCGTCGTAGAATTTGAGGCGATCGTAGATGGATGCCTCGTCCCAGAGCTCTGCCGCGGTCTCTTCGTCGGGAAGGGCGGTCTTGCTCTCAGTCATGTTTTCCCAATCGCTCTTGTTCGTGTTGACGATGCCGGATGCGCGGGCGGAGGAAAGCGCGGAGCTGCTGCCGCTCGAATCGGAAGAGCGCGTCCAGTTGTTGGGGCTGGTGACGATCACGGTCGTCTCGCTTTCCGTGTAAAACTCAAAGTTTCCGTTTTGGATCCTCTGGGTATCGGTCTGCGTGGTTTCCGTGTTTTCGGTTTCCTCCTCCGAAGTTCCGCATCCGCTCAGAAGTGTGACGGGAGCGAGCATCAGCGCCGCGGAAAGCGCGATCGCCAAAGCTCTCTTCGTCTTTTTGTTTTGATGATTAGCTGTCATATTTGAATTCCTTATCCGTATTATTGAAGAGTTATACTCCGATATTGTAATATAAAGTCAAAAGAATGGCAAGCAATCGCGGTTGTTTTTTGGAAAAATTTTTTTGATAATTTTGAAAAAATCACGAAAAATGATAGTGAAGGACGCGCAAAAAAGGTGCGCGGGGCGAAGCAGGCAAAGGAGGCGCAAACATGAGGAGCGCAAAATGGAAAATGGCTGCGGCGGGCGGAGCGGTCGGGCTTCTGAACGGGGCGTTCGGGGGCGGAGGAGGTATGGCGGTCGTACCTTTTTTGGTCTCGCTCGGGTTTACGCAGAAGGAGGCGCACGCCACGGCGCTCCTCGTCATTCTGCCCGTATGCCTCGTCTCGGCGGTCGTCTATCTCTTTCGGGGGCATATCGAGATGAGCGCCTTTCTGCCCGTCGCGCTCGGTTCGACGGCGGGAGGGATGCTCGGCGCGATGCTTCTGCCCCGCCTGGGGGGAAGGACGGTGCGATGTCTGTTCGCCGCGCTCATGTTCGCGGCGGGAGCGAGGATGCTGTTTTGAGCTTTTACGTCTATTTTCTGGCAGGTTTTCTGGCGGGCATTCCGGGCGGCATGGGCATGGGCGGCGGCACTCTGCTCATTCCCGCGCTGACCGTCTTTCTTGCCGTGCCGCAACAGAGCGCGCAGGGGCTCAACCTGCTCTCGTTTTTGCCCATGGCGCTCTTTGTTTTGCCCAAACATAAGAAAAACGGGCTGCTGAAGACGGAAGGACTTTGGAGATTGATCTTGCCCGCGCTGCTTTTCTCCGCGCTGGGGAGCTTTTGTGCCACGGCGATGGACGGAGAACTTTTGCGAAAATTGTTCGGCGCTTTTCTCGTCGCGCTCTCGCTCATTCAGTTTACAAAAGAAAAAAAATCGGATAAAATAGGGGCATGAAGTACTTACTGTTTGATTTGGACGGCACATTGACCGATCCGTACGAAGGCATCACCAAGAGCATTCTCTATGCACTCTCCGCCGTCGGCGTCTACGACGACGATCCGCAAAAACTCAGAAATTGCATCGGACCTCCGCTGAATTACAGCTTCTCCGAGATCTATCGCCTTCCTCCCGACCGCGTCCCGTTCGCGATCCGCAAATACCGCGAGCGCTACGGCGAGGTCGGACTGTTTGAAAACGAGCCGCTCCCCGGCGCGCTCGAGGCGCTCAAGGCGTTCAAAGAGGCGGGCATGAAGATGGCGGTCGCGTCTTCGAAGCCCAAGCCCTTCGTCGATCGCATCGTGGATAAATTCGGGTTTGCGCCCTACTTTGACGCCGTCGTCGGGAGCGGACTGGACGGAAAACTGAACACGAAGACGCTCGTCATGCGCGAAGCGATGCGGCTGCTCGACGCGAAAGCGGGTGAGACGGTGATGATCGGCGACAGAAAACACGACGTTTTGGGCGCAAAGGAATGCGGCGTAAAATGCGTCGGGATCGAGACGGGCTATGCGGAAGAGGGCGAACTTGCCGCCGCAGGCGCCGATCGGATCGTAAAAAATTTCCCTGAACTGACAAAGTTGTTGTTATCCGTGTGAATTTTCTGTGTTTTGAGAAAAAATATTCAAAAAGGTATGGACAAATGCCGAAACCTGTGTTAAAATAACCGCAGACTAAAGTATTGTTAGTATTCTGTAGATTTGTGCGCATAGGGGTTATGCGCCGGGTGGTTGACATGGAAAAAATCGGTATTATTGACCTGGGCTCCAATTCGGCTCGTCTCGTGATCGTCAATCTGTTCGCTGACGGTTTTTTTATGGTGGTGGACGAGCTCAAAGAATCCGTTCGTCTTGGACAAGACATGGAGCGAGACGGTTTTTTAAAGCCGCAGAGAGTTGCTGAAACGATCAAAACGCTGAAAATGTTCAAAAAGCTGTGCGATGCGAGCGAAGTGTCCCGCATCATAGCGGTCGCGACGGCGGCGGTCCGCCGCGCAAAAAACCAGCGCTCTTTTCTGGACGAGATCCAGGCGACCTGCGGGATCCGCATTTCCGTGCTGTCTTCGGAAGAGGAGGCGCTCCTCGTCTACCGCGGCGTCATCAATACGATGGACGTCCCGAAGGGCGTTATCCTGGAGATCGGCGGCGGAAGCACGAAAATCGTCTATTACAATCGGCGCAACCTGCTCTCCTATGAGACGCTGCCCTTCGGCGCGGTGACGCTGACCGATCTGTTTTCGGGCGAGGGCGTCAAGCCTGAGGAAGAGGCCGCAAAGATCGAGGAGTTCTTTACCGAACAGCTCAAAACCGTACCCTGGCTCAAACAGCTCGATCCGGACGTACAGATGATCGGCGTGGGCGGTTCTTTCCGCAGCATCTGCAAGATCAGCAAGATGATCAAAAAATATCCCCTCGACACCGTGCACAATTACACGATTTCCGAGGAGGATTTTGCCTTTATTTACAACACGGTAAAAGTGCTGGACATCGACAAGCGCAAGAAGATCAAGGGCATTTCTCCCACGCGCGCGGACATTCTGCCCGCGGCGCTCGCCATCATCAAGGCGTTTATGAATTACACGGGACTGGGCGGCTTTTCGATCAGCAGCGCGGGTCTTCGCGAAGGGATCATGTTCAATCAGGCGCTCCCCTCGACGGTGGAAAAGCCCGTTACGGACGTGTTGAATTATTCTCTCCTTTCGCTCGTGAAATATTACGGCACGGAGGAAAAACACGTCGAGCATGTCGTTGCGCTCAGCGTTCAGCTGTTCAAACAGCTTCGCGTGCTGCATAAATTTTCCAGACAATATCTGCGCGTGCTCAAGATCGCCGCGACGTTGCACGACTGCGGCACGAGGATCAAACATTACGATCATCCCAAGCACAGCCAGTACATGATCTTAAACGCCACTCTTTACGGCGTATCTCACAGGGACATCGTGCTGGCGGCGTTCGTCGCGGGATTGCACAGAAAGGATGAGTTCAACGCGACGGAATGGGCGAAATACAAGGACATCGTGCAAGAGGAAGATCTGGACGCGGTCAAAAAGCTCGGCGTGATCCTGCGGATCGCGGAGAGCCTCGATCGGAGCATGTCCGGGGTCATCAAAGGCATCAATTGCGACGTGCTCGGCGACTCCGTCATCATGAAGACGGAGGTGGACGGCGACGCAACGCTCGAGATTCGGGACGCGATGAACGCCAATACGGAGTTCAAGCGGGCATTCCGCAAGAATCTCGAAATATTATAAAAACGGTGAGCACAATGCCATAAGGCGTTGTGCTTTCGGTATAAAGCAGTGGGTTTATGTTGATTTTGGCAAGCGGCTCTCCGCGCAGAAAAGAACTTCTCGGGGAACTGATCAAAGATTTTGCCGTCGTTCCCTCTCGGGAAGAGGAAGTGACGGAGGAGAAAGCGCCGGAGCGCATTGTGTGCGAACTTGCGAGAAAGAAGGCGGAATCCGTCTTTCGGGCGCATCCGACCGACTGTGTGCTCGGCGCGGACACCGTCGTCGCCTTTCAAGGTGAAATCCTGGGGAAACCCAAGGATGCGGAGGACGCAAAGCGCATGCTCCGCGCGCTTGCGGGTCAGACGCACAGCGTCTTTACGGGCGTGTGTCTGATCGCAAACGGCATCGAGACGGTGATCTGCGAGGAATCGAAGGTCACGCTTTCGCCTTTGAGCGAAGCGGACATCGGGCGGTACGTCGCGGGCGGGTCTCCGCTCGACAAGGCGGGCGCGTACGGCATTCAGGACGAAGGTATTGTGGAAACATATGAAGGAAGTTATTCCAACGTGATGGGACTTCCGGTACAAACGGTAAAGGGCTTGCTGAGGCAAGCAGAGGTGATTTGATGAATAAAATAGCGATCGATCTCGGATCTGCGGTGACCAAAATTTACAAAATCGGGAGCGGCATCGTGCTTGCCGAACCTTCCTGCGTGGCGATGAACACGGCGGATTCTTCCGTCAAGGCGATCGGCGAAGACGCCAAGAACCTCATCGGCAAGACGTCGGACTATACGACCATCGTCTTCCCCGTGTTCGAAGGGGAGATCGTCAACGAAAAGCTGGCGTCGACCATGCTCAACCATTTCTTGTACAAGGCCGGCGTCAAGAGCGGCGCCGAAGCGGTGTTCTGCGTGCATTGCGGATTTGACGCGAAAGTGCAGGCGATCTATCAGAAGATCGCTTCCGCCTGCGCGTTGCGCAGGGTGTCGTTTGTGGAGAATCCCATCCTCGCGGGACTGGGGGACGACGTCTCCTTCACGGAGGAGGAACCCGCCTTTTGCATCGACATCGGTCACGGCGTGACGGACATTGCGGCGTTCTCGTCGGACGGCATCATCGCGGGCATCTCCATGAACATCGGCGGCGGCAGCATCGACGTACATATCATCGATCACCTTGCGGAGCTTTACGGGCTCAAGATCGGCACGCTGACGAGCGAAAAAGTCAAAATGACGGTGGGCAGTCTGTTTGAAACGGACAACCAGAGCATGGTGGTGAGCGGCAGAGAGATGGCGACGGGCAAACCCGTCTCCAAAGTCGTCTATGCGCCCGACCTGTATTTCCCGTTGCAGGCGCACATCGACAAGATCATCGAGTATGCCCTGCTCGTGCTCGGCAAACTTCCCGCCGAAGTTTCGGCGGTCATCCGCAAAAACGGCATCCATATTTCGGGAGGCACGGCGAAGATCGCCGGCATCCGCGAGTATTTCGCAAAACAGTTGCAGATGGACGTGCATCTCGGCGAAGAGCCGCAGATGTCCGTCATCTTAGGCGGCGGCAGAGTGGTGGGCAATCCCGAATTGCTGCGCCGCGTCAGGGCGGAAGTGTGAATACGAACGAAACGCATCAATATAAAACAGAAAGAGCGGAAAAAGGCATTTTTGCCGCAGTTGACATTTGTTTGACTGCGGCAATGTGCTTTATTCTTTTTTTGCTCGTTCTCGATGCGATCTTCTCCTTTTCTTACCCGTGGAAGACGACGGCGCGCGGGGAAAACCTGGGGCTGATCGCCTTTGCATTCGGGGCGCTCGCCCTTCTCTGCCTGTATCGTCGCAAGCGGAAGATCGGAAATTTCGCGAGGTGTATCGCCATCGTCGCAGCCGCCGCTTTCGTCGTGCAGGCCGTTCTCATGTCCATGCTGTACGCATATGCGCGCGGCGACGCGGGCACGGTCTCGGAATTTGCGCGCCGTCTCGTTTACGGCGAAGATCAGGGCGATTATCTCGCATATTTCTCTTCTTACCGCAACAACCTCTTTCTCGCGGAATGCGAAGCCGCCGTCATCTGGGCGTGTCGGCTGCTCCATATCGGCAACTGGCGGCTCGTGCTCATCCTGCTCGGCTGCGCGGCGGCGAGCGGGAGCGGCGTTTTGTTTGCTTTTACCGCGCGCCGCGTGTGCAAGAGCGACGCGGTCGCTTTGCTGTTTTATGGCATTTTTATCGGCTACGTCGTCCTGTCCCCGAGAAATACCGTCCCTTACTCGGACGTCTATGGCATGATCTTCCCGATCGCCGCACTCTTTTTGCTCTCGCTTCCGCTCTCGGGCGGCAGGCGGTTCGGCGCGAACGCGGGTGCGGGCGCGCTCGCCATGATCGGCGCGGCGCTCAAGCCCACGGCGGCGATCATGCTCATCGCGGCATGTCTGGTGGGCGCGGTGAAGCTGTGCTGTGCGGCGGACAGAAAGGAGCGGGCGATCTCTCTCGGGTGTCTCGTCGGCGGCGCGCTCGCGGGGTATCTGCTCACGGCGGCGCTCCTGCTTCTGTTGCCGTATTCCTTCGACGACGAGCAGAAGATCGGGCTATGGCACTATCTCATGATGGGGGCGAACGAGTCCACGACGGGGACCTATTCTGCGGAAGACAACGCGTTTTCCAAGAGTTTTCTGACGGCGGCGGAGCGCGCGGCGGCGAACCGTGCGGAGTTTTTCGCCCGCGTCAAAGACATGGGCTTTTTCGGTTATCTCGGATTTCTGGGCAGGAAACTGCTTTGCACGTTCGGCGACGGGGCGTTCGGCTGGGCGTATGAGTGCGAGTTCGTGACGGGCATTCCCGAGACGAACGCGCTGGGAAGCATCCTGCGAGCGCTTTTCCGCGCGGAGGGGGCAGCCTATCGCGTCTATGCCGTGTGCGCGCAGGCGGTCTGGTGTTTCCTGCTCGTCTGTATGGTCGGCAACGTTTTTGCCCGTTCGGACGAGACGGGGCGCGTCGTTTCGCTGACGATCTGCGGCGTGGTGCTCTATCAGCTCCTGTTTGAGGCGGGAGCGCGGTATCTGTATCTGTTCCTGCCGTTTTTTCTCCTGTCCGCGGCGAGCGGTTTTGTCGGATGGCGGGCGTTTGTGAGGGAAAAGAGGACGGAGCGGAAGATCGGCAAAGAGCGGGCGGAAGCGACGGAAAAGGGAGGCGAAGAGCCGAAAGAGCGGGCGGAAACGCAGAACTGAGGCGGTTGCATGCGGTTTCAGGCGGAAAGCCGAGAAGTCGGGGACCGCAAAGGAAAAAATCAAAAGGCGGGCGTTTGCCGCTCCGCCCATAGGGAATTTATCATATCTGCTCAAAAACGCTTGAAATTTTATTCGATTTCAGATAAAATCAAGATGTCATCGGAGGACAGTACACCGTAGTGTAGGGGATAGTAAGCAAACTGCTTTCAGGCCGCCTGTCAGAAAAGATGTCGAGTGAGCTCGGTTAAACGCGGATTGCGTTTTTCCGAGCTGTTTTATTTAGGGAGGTCGATTTTCATGAATATCGAATTAGTACCGCTTGCGGAAAATGACAGAGAACAATTTATTCTTGACAATCAATGGTCTTTCAAATACGGAGCAATGATTGAGTTTGGGGAGCGAGACAATCATATCGATACCGAAGGGGAAATGATTGCAAGGAAAACAATCGAACATTGCATTGATGCGCCGGATAATGTTGCATATCGCATTACGTCGGACGGTAAAAACGTTGGCGGTGCAATACTTAAAATCGATAAGAAGACACAACACAATCATTTGGAAATACTCTTTGTAATGCCGGAAGAACATACCAAAGGGATTGGCTATGCCGCGTGGAAACAAATAGAAGCAATGTATCCTGATACGAAAATATGGGAAACTTGTACCCCTTATTTTGAAAAAAGAAACATTCATTTTTATGTAAACAAATGCGGTTTTCAAATCGATCAATTTTGGTGCGAGCGTTTTCGACCTGAATGCGATATTCCTGAAGACGATAATCAGGACGGACCGGATGAAATGTTTCGGTTTATAAAAATTATGAACAAATAATTTTTAGTGCGGATCACCATATCGTGCAAGCAAAGTTGTGTTTTTCAGACAAAAAAACGAACGAAAAATGATCGCTCATCTTTTATATGAGCGAAGAGATGTATTTTGCGTCTCGCCTTTTTGTCTCCGTGCTGGCGCTTTTTCTTAAATTCTCTGCCCTTAAAATTTCGGGCAGGTCTTGCGGAGACTGAAATCCGCTCTCGCGTTTTTGCCCTGCTTTGAAACAGTCTCTTGGCAGGCCGCCCCCCCCGCATTTGTCTTTGCAAGCAGTGCATTTTCAAAGGTATCAAAATCGGGATCCGTGAAAAAAGAGCATGCCCTGATTGCATGCTCTTTTTGTCTTTGAAAAGTTGTCTGTTGTTTTTTTCGGCGCGCCGAAGGTCAGCGGCAGAGAGAGGCGAGGCGCTCTTCGACGGAAGCCGTCGTCTCCCGCGCAGAGGAAGCGGAGCTTCCGCCGATCACGGTGCGGCTGTTCGCGGAGTTTCTCGCGTCCACGACGGAGAGGATGTCCTCCTCGAAGACGTCGGAAAACGTCTTATATTCCGCGAGCGACAGGTCGGTGAACTTGCGCCCGTTTTCGATGCAGAAGCGGACGATCTTGCCCGTAACGGCGTGCGCCGTGCGGAAGGGGATGCCGCGCTTTGCGAGATAGTCGGCGATGTCCGTCGCGGTCGTGAATTCGCTGCCTGCCGCCTCTTCCATTACGTCAGTCTTGAGTGTGACGTTTCTCAGCATTTCCGAGTAGATGCCGACGCAGCGGAGCACTTGCTTTTCGGCGTCGAAAAGGCACTCTTTGTCCTCCTGCAAATCTTTGTTGTAGGCGAGCGGGATGCCCTTGATCGTCGTGAGGAGTCCCATCAGATGCCCGTAGACGCGCCCCGTCTTGCCGCGCACGAGCTCGGGAATGTCGGGATTTTTCTTCTGCGGCATGATAGAGGAGCCCGTGGAGTAGGCGTCAGAGATCTCAAAGAACCCGAACTCTTCGGTCGTGTAGAGGATGGTATCCTCGCAGAGCCTGGAGAGGTGTGCCATGATCATGGAGCAGGCGAACAGGTATTCCGCCACAAAGTCGCGGTCGGAGACGGCGTCGAGGGAGCAGCGGGAGATGCGGGAAAAGCCCAGAAGTTCCGCCGTGATCGTCCTGTCCACGGGATAGGACGTGCCTGCGAGCGCACCGCTGCCGAGGGGCATGACGTCCGCCTCTTCGAAGCAGTGGTTGAGCCGATCGAGATCGCGCAGAAACATTTCGGAGTAAGCATTGAAAAATTGCGCCACGGAGACGGGCTGCGCCTTCCGCAGATGCGTGTAACCCGGCATGATGTCGTCGAAGTGCGCCTTCGCAAGGTCGAGAAGGGATTCGATGAGCGCCTTTACGGTCGCTTTGAGCTTGAGCGTGCTCTCCTTGACGTAGAGGCGGAAGTCGGTCGCGACCTGGTCGTTGCGTGAGCGGGCGGTATGGAGCTTTTTGCCCGTGTCGCCGATGCGCGCGACGAGGTGGTTCTCCACAAAGGAGTGAATGTCCTCGTATCCCTCGACGGGCAGGGCGTTCGCTTCGATGTCGTTCAAAATGGATCTCAGCCCTTCGACGATGCGCTCCGATTCCTCTTCGGAGAGGATGCCGCACCTGCCGAGCATGGTCGCGTGCGCGATCGAAGCGGTGATGTCCGCGCGATAGAGCGCCTTGTCAAAAGACAGCGATTCGTTGAAGGCGTCCGCGTCGGGAGCCGTGGGTTTGTCAAATCTTCCTTCCCATAATTTCATGGCGTTTTCCTTTCGATGTGCTTGACTTATTCGGCACAATCGGCTAAAATGAATAAATAATACCGTGTTCGGCAAGAGGTCGATCGGGCATGGTTCTGCGCCGACGGATCAACACTATTTTAGCGTTTTTTTCGCTCGGAAGCAAGTTTTTTACACCGTTTGAGAGGAATTCTTCCGTGATTATTTTGGGAATCGACCCCGGGCTTGCGACCATGGGGTACGGCGTGCTCGAAAAAAAGAATAACGGGGACTGCCGCGCCGTCGATTACGGCGTCGTGCTCACCCCCAAAGAGGAAGGGTTGCCCGTGCGGCTCGCCATGCTCGAAGACGGCGTCAATCAGGTGCTCGAGCGCTATGCCCCCGCGGAAGTCGCGGTCGAGGAACTGTTCTTTTCCAAAAACATCACGACGGGCATCCCCGTGGCGCACGCGCGCGGGGTGATCCTGCTCACCTGCATCAAGCGGCTGGGCAGGCTCTACGAATACACCCCCATGCAGATCAAACAGGCGCTGACGGGTTACGGCAACGCGGACAAACAGCAGATGCAGCGCGTGGTCGCGTCCATTCTGGGACTCAAGAAAGTGCCTCGCCCCGACGACGCGGCGGACGCGCTCGGCGTCGCGCTCTGCCACGCGCACACGTCGCGCTTCGGCAGCCTGTTCAACATTTAACGGAGGAGTCATGATCGCTTATCTGAAAGGGAATATTTTGCGGCTCACCCCCGATTCCGCCGTCATCGAGGCGGGCGGCGTCGGTTATGAAGTGTTTTGCTCGGGTTCCGCGCACGAGAGGCTGAGCGGGAAGAAGCAGGGCGAAGTTTATACCTATCTGCAGGTGAAAGAGGACGGCGTGACGCTGTTCGGATTCTCCTCCTGGGAAGAAAAAAATTTGTTTTTGCAGCTCATCTCGGTGTCCGGCGTCGGGCCGAAGATGGGCATCGGCATCTTGTCTCAGCTGTCCGCCGCGGACGCGGCGACGGCGATCGCCACCGCGGACATCAAGCGGCTGAGCTCCGTCAAGGGTCTCGGCAAGAAGACGGCGGAGCGCCTGGTGCTGGAATTGAAGGAAAAAATGGGGATAGCCGCGTCGGGCCCCGCCGTTTCGGCGGCGGAAGTGCCCTCGGCGGGCGACGAAGACGCGATCGTGGCGCTCATGACGCTCGGATTCAGCCGCGCGGAGGCGATGCGCGGCGTGGCGAAGGCGAAGGGGAGCGGCGCAGATACGACGGAAGCCGTCATCATGGCGGCGCTCAAGGCAATGTAAGGAGGGAGTATGTTCGAAGACGAGGAATACGGCGAGCGGCTCGTGATGAGCACCAAGAGCGAATTCGACGCCGAAGAAAACGCCCTCCGTCCCAAGACGATGGAGGACTACATCGGGCAGCAGCAGGTCAAGGAAAACCTGAAAGTTTACATCGACGCGGCAAAGAGCCGAAGCGAGGCACTCGATCACGTCCTCTTGTACGGCCCGCCCGGGCTCGGCAAGACGACGCTCGCGCACATCATCGCAAACGAGCTGGATTCGCAGATCAAGATGACGAGCGGTCCCGCCATCGAGCGTTCGGGCGATCTCGCGGCGATCCTCACCAACCTCAACGAGGGGGACGTGCTGTTCATCGACGAGATACACCGCCTCAACCACAGCGTGGAGGAGATCTTATATTCCGCCATGGAGGACTACGCCCTCGACATCATCGTGGGCAAGGGACCTTCCGCGCGCAACATCCGCTTTTCGCTGAAACACTTTACCCTCGTCGGGGCGACGACGAAGGCGGGCAATTTGAGTTCGCCCCTGCGCGATCGCTTCGGCATCATCTGCCGCCTGGAAATGTATGCGCCGTCCGAGCTCAAGCAGATCGTCACGCGCTCGGCGCGCACGCTCGGCATCACGATCAACGACGACGCGGCGGCGGAAATCGCCTCGCGCAGCCGCGGGACGCCGAGGATCGCAAACAGGCTGTTAAAGCGGGTGCGGGACTTTTCCGCCGTCAAGGGTGAGGGAGTGGTCAACATCGAGGACGCGAAATACGCGCTCGCGCGCATGGACATCGACGAACTCGGACTGGACAGGACGGATCGGAATCTGCTCTCCGCCATGATCGAAAAGTTTGGCGGCGGGCCGGTCGGACTGGATACCCTTGCCGCGACGGTCAACGAGGACGTGCGCACCATCGAGGACGCCTACGAGCCGTATCTGCTTCAAATCGGCTTCATCGCGCGCACGCCGCGCGGCCGCATCTGCCTCAAGGGCGGCTACGAACACATGGGCATCTCCATGAGCGAAAAGGCGAGACGGCAGATCTCGCTGTTCGACGAAGAGTGAATATATGTTGAAAAAGAGCGATTTTTATTACGATCTGCCCGAGGAACTCATCGCGCAGACGCCCGCGGAGCCGCGCGATTCTTCGCGGCTTCTCGTCTATGATCGGGCGACGAAGACGGTAAAACATGAAATATTCCGCGATATCGAGGGGGAACTGCAGGCGGGTGACGTGCTCGTCGTCAACGACACCAAGGTGCTCCCCGCCCGCATGTTCGCGCATACGGCAAACGGCGGCGCAGTGGAAGTGCTCCTCTTGAAGCGTTACGAGACGACCGTCTGGGAAGCGCTCGTAAGGCCGGGCAGGAAATGCAAAATAGGCACAAAGCTGACCGTCTCCGACGAGCTGTCGTTGACGGTGGAGGGAATTACGGAGTCCGGAGAGCGCATCGTGCGTTTTTCCTACGAGGGCGTATTCGAGGACATTCTCTCCCGCGTCGGGACGATGCCGCTTCCTCCGTACATTCACGAGAAACTCAAAGATCAGTCGAGATATCAGACGGTGTACTGCAAGCGGGAAGGTTCGGCGGCGGCGCCCACGGCGGGACTGCATTTTACGCCCGAACTGCTCGATAGGATCAAGGCGAAGGGCGTCATCGTGACCAGCGTGTTGCTGCACGTCGGACTCGGCACCTTCCGACCCGTCAAGGAGGAGAACGTCACCGACCACAAGATGCACACCGAATATTTCGAAGTGTCGCAGGAGACGGCTGACATCGTGAACGCCGCCAAGCGCGAAGGGCGGCGGGTGATCGCCGTGGGAACGACTTCGGTGCGCACCCTCGAGAGCGCGGCGGGAGAGGACGGCGTCTTGCGCGCGCAGAGGGGGGATACGTCCATCTTCATCTATCCGCCCTATCGCTTTAAGATCGTGGACGCGCTCATCACCAATTTCCACCTGCCCGAGAGCACGCTCATCATGCTCGTCTCGGCGCTCTGTTCGAGAGAGGAAATTTTGTCGCTCTATGAGACGGCGGTGAAGGAGCGCTATCGCTTCTTCTCGTTCGGCGACGCCATGTTTTTGCGGTAAGTTTTCAAATCGCAAACGGAACGGTCTGTGATCGGAAAACGATGGCAATATAGATCGTTCAATCAAAAAAAGGGAGAATTCATATGAAAAAGAAAGGTGTGATTGCACTTGTGCTTTGCGGCGCGATGTGCGCCTCTGTGGTCGGGTGCGGAGATACGGTTAAGACGGCGCCCGTTGACACAGACGAAGCGGAAGCCCGCAGGGCGGCGTTCCGGACGGAGGGCGACGCGGAAGAAAACGCCGCGTTTGAGGCGTTTGCCAAAGACTTGTTCGTGGAGGAAGTATCTGCCAATTCCCTCGATCTGCACTTTACGCTGCGCGATTACGAGGCGTACGGGATCGAGCGTCCCGTTCCCGGTCTGCTCGGCGAAGGGGTAGACGAAGACTATTATGCCGACAAACTTGCCGAGCTTCTGACCTTCGATTGCGATGCGCTTTCGCGGGAAAACCAGATCGCGTATCTGACGCTGAAACAGGATTTTGAGGCAAGCGAGGCGGCGAATGATCTCACCTATACGGGAACGAACTTCAATCCTTCGAGCGGCTTGCATACCAACCTGATCACCGTCTTTACCGAGTACGAGTTTACCTGCGCCGAAGACATCGAGGATTATCTCGTGTATCTCAGCGAAGTGCCAGAAGTCTTCGATCTTCTGGTCGAAGACGAGAGGTCGCTCGTGGAGCAGGGCTACGGGCTTTCGGACGCCACGCTCGATTTTGTCATCGAACAGTGCGAGGACGTCTACGGAAACGGGACGGATTCTCCCATTCTCTCCGTCAACAACGAGAAGATCGCCGAGCTCGGTCTTTCCGCGTCCGACACCGAGGACTATCAGAACAGAAACAAAGAGGCGATCGTCGGCACTTTTCTGCCCGCTTATCGCGATCTCATCGAGGAACTGAAGGCGTTCAAGGGCAAGGGGACCAACGATCTGGGACTGAGCAATTACGGAGAAGGCGGCAAGGATTATTACGCCTATTTGCTGAAATCGACGGTCGGCTATGCGGGTTCCGTCGACGACTTGTTCCAGGGTCTGCAAAACGAACTGACAGACATTTACAACGAACTTATTGATACGCTGTACGCTTCCGATGTGGCGTTTACGGCGTACGAAACGTGGATGAAGTGGTATTATGACGGCAAGGGACCTCTTCCGCAGCCTACCGATCCGATCGGGGTGCTGGATTACTTTGCTGAAGAGGTAGAGCAGTTGTTCCCGTCCATCGGCGAGACGACGTACTCCGTCAAATATGTGCCGGAGGAGCTGCAATCTTCTTATGCGAACGTTCTGGCTTATTATCTGATCCCGCCCATTGACGATTATCTCCACGGGAGCATCACCGTCAATCAAAATTCGGGAGGCACGCCTGCTCAGCTTCTGATGACGCTCGCGCACGAGGGGTATCCCGGACATCTTTATCAGAACGTGTACTTCGGAAACAGCGATCCGTTGCCCATTCGTCAGCTTTATTCCTATAGCTGCTACACGGAGGGCTGGGCGGTGTACAGCGAGTGCGAGGCGCTCCGTCTGTATCCGTTCGGAGTTTACAGCAATTACGTCTATCGTTTTTCGAAGATGGACACCTATATAAACTATATTTTGTCCGTGCTGGTCGAGATCGGCGTCCATTATTACAGCTGGACGGCGGAAGACGTCGCTTCGTTCTTAACCCGCAACGGCATGGTGCCGGACACCGCGGAGGAGTTCACGCAGAGTATCGCCATGATGCCGGGCGTATATATTTCTTACGGCGTGGGCATCTATATGATGTCTTCGCTCAGAGATTATGCGGAGAGCGTGCTTGCCTCCGATTTTGACGAGGTAGAGTTCAATACCCTGATTTTGGACATCGGGCCTTGCAATTACGACGTCCTGAACGCGATGGTAAAAGAGTATTACGAAGCGGAGGCTTGAGTGAACAACGAATATTTTTCTTTTGAACTCCAAAAGACAGATCCGGAAACGGGGGCGCGCGCAGGCGTCTTTCATACGCCGCACGGCGACATCGAGACGCCCGTCTACATGCCCGTCGGCACGCAGGCGACCGTCAAAGGCATGTTCCCGCGCGATCTGAAGGACGCGGGTTCGCAGATCATCCTTGCAAACACCTATCACCTTTATATGCGCCCCGGCGACGAGCTCATCAAGAAGGCGGGGGGATTGCACAAGTTCATGAACTGGGATCGTCCCATTCTGACCGATTCGGGCGGCTTTCAGGTGTTTTCCCTCACTTCGCTCAATAAGATCAGGGACGAGGGCGTGACGTTTTCTTCCCATGTAGACGGCTCTAAACACCTGTTTACGCCAGAAAAGGCGATGCAGATTCAGGAAAATCTCGGCTCCGACATCATCATGGCGTTCGACCAATGCAGCGAGTACGGGTACGACTGGAAACAGGCGAAGCAGGCGATGGAGCGCACTTCTTCCTGGCTGGAGCGCTGCTATGCGTATCATAAGGACCCCAAACAGGCGCTCTTCCCTATCATTCAGGGCAATTTTTACAAAGATCTGCGCCTGGAGAGCCTGAATCGCTGCCTGCCTTACGTCAAACACGGCATCGCGATCGGCGGGCTTTCCGTGGGAGAGCCGAAGCCGCTCATGTACGAGACGCTCGATCTGCTGCAGGAAAAAATGCCGACGGACGTACCCCGCTATCTGATGGGCGTCGGTTCGCCCGATTGCCTGATCGAAGGGGTCATGCGCGGCGTGGATATGTTCGACTGCGTGCTTGCGACGCGCATTGCGCGAAACGGCACCGCCATGACTTCACACGGGAAAGTGGTGGTCAGAAACGGCAAATACAAAGAGGACTTTACGCCGCTCGACGACGAGTGCGATTGCTATTGCTGCAAAAACTATACGAAAGCGTATCTGCGCCACCTCGTGAACGTGGACGAAATGCTGGGCGCGATGCTTTTGAGCATGCACAACATTACCTTCCTGCATAAACTCATGCGCGGGCTGAGAGAGGCGATCTTCGGCGGATATGTCAGGGAATTTGCTGCCGAATTTTATCAAAAATACGGTGAGAACGAGCAGAAAATTTCGTGAAAAATTTTAGTTCTTGAAATTGCATACCTATTTTGCTTGCCAAAAGCGGAAAAAAACGGTAAAATAAAAACAAACATCGTAAGGAGAAGCATATGTTGCATATTTTATTGGAAGAGACGCCGTCGGGAAACAACTGGGCGCAGTACGTGCTGCTTGCAGTCCTGATCGTCGTGTTTGTGGTAGGTTTCTGGTGGAGCGGCAGAGCGAACAAGAAAAAGCGCGCCGAAGAAGAGGCAAAGCTCAACGCGGTCGGCCCCGGCAACAAGGTAAAGACGATCGGCGGCATCTGCGGCATCGTGGTCGCGATCGATCCCGAAGAGAAGACGTTTGTCCTCGAGACGGGCGACGAGGAGCACGGCAAGTGCTACATCAAGTTTGACCGTCAGGCGATCTATCAGACGGACGCACAGGTCGAGCCCGCGAAAAAGGAGCCCGCTGTGACCGAAGCTTCGGAGACCGAAGAAAAAGCGGAAGTCAAGGAAGCGCCCGCCGAGGAGAAAAAGGAAACGGCAGAGAAAGAAGAAAAATAAGCGAGAAAGGCATAAGCAGACGAGCCTCCGCATAGGATAGACTATCCTGTTGCGGAGGTTTTTTTATGCGGATGGGAGAAATCGGAAAAATTGCGGCGGAGATCGGCAAGTGCGTCGGGATCGCGCTCTTGTTTTCGCTGATCGCCGAACTTGTGTTTGCGCTCGTTATACAGCTCTGTTCCCTTTCCGAAAGCGTCGTCATGCCCGTCAATCAGGCGATCAAGGCGGTCGCGATCGTGCTCGGATGTCTGCTCGGATTTTCGGCGGAAAAAGGGATCGTCAAGGGCGCTGCGGGGGGCGTGCTCGTCATCGCCGTGACCTGGCTCGCCTTCTCGTTTATCGCGGGAGGCGTGAGCGTGAGCAAACTTTTTCCGCTCGAACTTTTTTTCGGCGCGGTGGTCGGGGCGATCGCGGGCGTCATCGCCGTCAATGTGAAAAAATAAGAGTTTTTCAAAAAACGGCCGCCGAGGGCGATATTTCCGAAAAAATTGCTTGCTTTTTCAAGGGAAATCTTTTATAATAGAAGAAAAAAGTAAGAGGTATTTCCTATGATCAAGACGATTGCAAAACCTGTTAAAAGATGTGTTACCGGTTGCGGCGAGTGCAGAAGTACCTGCCAGTCCGCCTGCAAGACGAGCTGCACGGTCGGCAACCAGAGCTGCGAAAGAGTGACCAGAGAAGAGAAAATCGAGAAGAGAAAGTAATCAAAGGGTAGGAAAGACCGCCGCGAAGCACGGCGGTCTTTTTCAGGTTATTTATGATCCATATATTTTCATATCGGGACAATCATTACATTTACGATACCGGCAGCGGCGCCCTGCACATGACGGACCGGGAGACTGCCGACTATCTTCGCTCCAAAGAGGGGGAAGAGGTCGATCTTTCCGCAATCTCTCCCGAAAAGATCCGAGAGATCGAGAGCGACGTCGAATCGCTCGTCAGAGAGGGGCTCCTCTATCGGGAGGAAGTCACGACGTATCCCCCCAAGAGCACGGAGATCAAGGCGCTCTGTCTGCACATCTGCCACGATTGCAACCTGCGCTGCCGATACTGTTTTGCCGACGAGGGCGCCTATCATTCCGTACGCGAAAAGATGAGCGCGGAGACGGCGAAGGCCGCCATCGATTTCCTCATCGAAAACAGCGGGAACCGCAAGGTGCTCGAGGTCGATTTCTTCGGCGGCGAGCCGCTCATGAACCTGGATGTCATCAAGGAGACGGTCCGCTATGCGAAGGCGGAGGCGGCAAAGCGTGGCAAGCGTTTTCTGTTCACCACGACGACGAACGCGTTGCTCCTGGACGAGGAGACCATCCGCTTTTTCAACGAGGAGATGGAAAACGTCGTTCTGAGCTTAGACGGCAGAAAGGAAGTGCACGACGCCGTCAGAAAGACGGTCAACGGCAAGGGAAGTTTCGACGCCGTCATCGGAAAGGTCAAGCAGTTCGTGCAGCTGCGCGGGGACAAGCATTTCTACGTCCGCGGCACGTTCACGGCGAAGAATCTCGACTTTGACAGAGACGTGCTCTTCCTCGCGGACAGCGGGTTCGATTCCATCTCCATGGAGCCCGTCGTCACGGATCTTTCCGATCTGCAGATCAGAGAGGAACACCTTCCCGCGATCAAAGAGGGATACGACAGGCTGTGCGACGCCTATCTCGAGCGCTACGCCGCGGGGAAGGGATTCAATTTCTTCCATTTCAACATCGATTTAGAGGGCGGTCCCTGCCTTTCGAAGCGCGTCAGCGCCTGCGGCGCGGGCAACGAATATTTCTCCGTCACGCCCAACGGCGACATCTATCCCTGCCATCAGTTTGCGGGCGATCCCGCCTTCCGCATGGGCAGCGTGTTCGAGAAAAAGATCGACGGATCGCTGCGCGCGCAGTTCCGCGATTCCTGTCTGTTCACCAGAAAGGGGTGTGAACATTGCTTTGCGAAGTTCATCTGCTCGGGCGGATGCAACGCGAACAATTATCACTACAACGGCGACATCAACGTGCCGTACGCGATGACCTGCGAAATGATGAAGAAGAGAATCGAGTGCGCCATGCACATTCTCGCACAAAAGAAACTCGCGAAAGAGTAAAAAAACAAGATTTTCTTGGAAATGGTCGGCAAGAAAACTTGACGGGAAATTGTTTTTTCTCTATAATAATGAGTGACTTGTTATCATTTGCAGTGTCGTAACAGACAGGAGGCGTTTATGACAAAAAAGAAATCGACGCTGTGCCTGGTGCTCATCACCATAGCGCTGGCGATCGTTTGCGCAATGAGTTTCTTGTCCTTCCCGATTCCGGGGACGGTCAAGGATTTTCATTCCATATTAAGCAACATCAAGCTCGGTTCCGATCTCGGCGGCGGCTATTATACCGTCTATTATCCGGACGGCGTGCTTCCCGAGGACGAGTATCGCTCTCAGTATGAGACGCTCCCCGAAGAGGACAGGGAGGAGTTCGCGGACAAGTACGAGTCGCACGGCAATCTGTATGTCGAAAAAGGTCTGATCACCGAGGAGTTTGAAGAGGATTTTGCCGAGGCGGTGGACGTCATTTCCTATCGCTTTGAAAAATTCGGCGTGGCGGGCTATTCCGTGTCCGTACAGGACGATTACGCCATCCGCGTGACGCTCCCCGATTCCGTGGAAAACGCGGACACCGTATTCGATTCGTTTGCCTGCGCGGGAGAGTTCTCCCTCGGCGCAGAGGCAGGCGCGGCGGATATCGGTTCGGACCGTTACAACGAGCTGACCGACTATTTCAAGGGCGCAAAGGCGCTCACGCGCGATCATACGCCCTATGTGGAGGTTTCGCTGACCAAGACGGGCAGACAGAAGGTTTACACGCTGACGACCAACATCGTCGCGGATTCCTCCGTCGGCTCGGCGACCTTGTATTTCAACGTCGGCTCGACGGCGATCGTATCTCTGAGCATTTCCGAAGTCGTCGATTCGAACGCGATCTATGTCAGCGGCTATGCTGACGTGGAGACGGCGAAGATCGTCGCCGTGCTCCTCGATTCCTGCATCGACGGCAAGAGCTTCGATCTCTCCGTTTCTTCGCTGAACAGCTATACGGCATCCCCCGTTTACGGCGAGTCTGCCGTCGCGTTCCTGCTCGCGGGCATCGGCTTGCTCGTGCTCGCCATGGCGATCTATTCGATCGTGCGCTATCGCGGCGTGGGCGCGGCGCATCTGTATGCGTTTTTCACCTATGCGTTTGCCATGATCATCTATCTTGCGGCGATGAACGGCGTGTTCATGACGGCGTCCAGCCTGCTCGGCGTATTGTTCTCTGCGGCACTGCTCGTCGGTTCGAACTATGTCGTATTTGCGCGGGCAAAGGCGGAATTCGATCAGGGTAAGACGGTGGTCTCCTCCGTCAAGTCCGCCTACAAAAAGACGTTGTATCCCGCTCTGGAAGTGCACATTGCGCTGTTCGTGATCGGGCTTGCCGCGGCATTGATCGGCGTCACGGAGCTCTCGCTCTTTGGCATCGTGTTCGCCTTCGGCGTATTCATGAGCGGTCTTTCCGTCCTCGTCCTGACGCGCTTTTACTGGCACATCATGATGCAGCACGCGAAAAACGCCTTCAAATTCTGCAATTGGAAGAGGGAGGAGCTTGAAGATGAGTAAGACCATAAAAACAGCTCGCAGTTTCATCCTTTCCGTCGCTTTGACGATCGCGCTCGTCGCGGTCGGCGCCGTGATGTTTGCCCTTCTCGGGTTCAACGGTTCCGCTTCTGCCGTCAATACCGTGACGGTGCGCTACGACGCCTATATTTCTCTGAGCGAGACGCTCGAACAGGAAGTCGCTTCCTATTGCGAAGAGGCGTTCGGCGTTTCGAAGTCCACGGTGGCGGAGACCTCCGACGGCGGCGAGATCACGCTGATCGTGAGCGCTCCCGACGCGGAAGAGGCGAGCGCAGTCGAGACATATCTGAACGAGAAATATCCCGAAGCGGAGTTCTTCGTTTCCCTGCATACCGCGCAGCCGTTGAGCGACACGACGTACGTCGCCCGCACTGTCATTGTCGGAGCGATCGCGCTCGTCGCCTGCTTTGTCTATACCGCGATCCGCTATCGCGTCTCTTTTGCGCTGACGCAGCTCGTCGGTTCTGCGGCTACCGCCGCGCTGACGCTCGCGCTCAACGTGATCTGCCGCATTCCCGCCGGAGAGTTTCTCTCCGTCGTGACGATCGCAGGCATTCTTCTGTATGAGCTTCTCTCTTTCGTATTCTTCGAAGGGGCAAAGAAATCTTTCAAGGAGAAGACCGGTCTCTCTGCGACAGACGCCGTGGACGCCGCGCTCGCTTCCGTGAGTGGCGCGATGGGTTGCGTTTTGCTGCTCGGCGGCATTGCGCTCGCGGTGCTTTGCGCGTTTACCTGGTACGGCTTGTGGCTCGATCTGATATCCGCTTTGGTCGCAACGCTCGTATGTGCGTTTACGTCGCTCATGCTGACGCCCTCCGTGCTCGCGGTCTGCAAAAAGAAAACTGACGTACAGGATGCGAAGAAGGCGCATTTCGCCTATAAAGGCTGAGAGCGGGTATCCTGAAGAAGAAAAGACGAGAGGCGGGTATATCCTGCCTCTTTTTTGAAAACGATGAAAAAACTGGTACCTGAATTCGTCTTCGACGAATCACAACTGCATACGGTGCGCTGCCTCGCAGAGCAATGCGGATTGACGGAGGGCGCGGTGAAAATCCTCTATGGGAGAGGCATCGATTCCGAGGAGAAGATACGCGCGTTTCTCACGCCGTCTTCACGGCGGTATCTCTCTCCTTTTTTGCTTTCGGGGATGCGGGAAGCGGTGGAGCTTCTTACCCGCGCGCGCGACGAGGGACTGACGGTCGCCGTGTTCGGAGATTACGACGCGGACGGCGTGTGCGCCCTCTCCGTCATGCATTTTGCGCTCCGCGCCTTCGGCATCGAGCCGTATCTGTACGTCCCCGAGCGGAGCGAAGGATACGGGCTGACCGTCGAGGCGATCGATAAGATCTTCGACGAAGTGCTCCCCGATCTCTTCATTACGGTGGATTGCGGCATCAGCAACGCCGACGCGGTGCTCTACATCCGCGAGTGCGGCGCCGACGTGATCGTCACCGACCACCACCAGCTCCCCGAACACCTGCCCGACTGCATCTGCATCAATCCGAAGTTCGAGGACGATTATCCTTACGACAATCTCTGCGGCGCGGGCGTGGCGTTCAAACTGGCGTGCGCTCTGATCGGCGAGCGCGCCTATCCGCTCGCGGACTTTGCCGCCATCGCTTCCGTCGCCGATTCCGTACCCCTGCTCGGGGAAAACAGGGACATCGTGGCGGAAGGGCTCAGACGCATCAACGAATCGCCGCGGCCGTGTTTTTCCGCGCTCCTCGGCAAGCAGGCGGGCGCCGCGAATGCGCAGACGCTCGCGTTTGCGATCGCGCCGCGCATCAACGCCGCGGGCAGAATGGGGGACGCGCACGCCGCGCTCTCGCTCTTTACTTCGGAGTCGGAGGCGGAAATTTCCGACCTTGCGGCAAAACTGTGCGCATACAACACCGAACGGCAGAAAAATTGCGACGAACTGTACCGCCAGGCGAAGGCGATGCTCAAGGAAAAGGGCGTGTACAAAAACGTCATCATGCTCGCGGACGAACGCTGGAATACGGGTTTTGTGGGCATCGTGTCCGCGCGGCTCGCGGAGGAATACAACCGTCCCGCCCTGTTGTTCGTCAAAAACGGCAACATGCTCAAGGGGTCGGCGCGCAGCATTGAGTGCGTGAACATCTTCGATGCGCTCAGAAATTGCTCGCAGTACATCGCCGAATTTGGCGGACACGCGCAGGCGGCGGGCGTCAACGTGTCGGAAGAAAATTTTTCGGCGCTGGAGGACGCGCTGGACGCCTACATCGGCGCACATTACACGCAGGAGGATTTCATTCCGAAGTTGTTCGTCTCGGAGATCGTGGACGGAAAATTTCCGCCTTCGTTTGCGCGCGAACTCGAACGGTTTGAACCCTTCGGCGTGGGCAACAAGCGCCCGCTCTTTGCCGTGAAAGTCGCCTCCTGCGAGGCGACGCCTCTCAAACCGCTTTCTCCGCACCTGTCCATCGAAAATCCCTGCATGGAGATGGTGTGTTTCAACGGCTTAAAGTGGCGCAGGCTCCTCGAGAGCGACGTGGAAAAGTATCTGGTGTTTGAAAGCAACGTTTCGAAGTTCCGTGGCAGGGAATACATCAAGGGCATCGTGCGGGAGATCCTCTACGACGGCGCAAGCGGCAGCGATACGGGGCTTTCCGTCTTCGCCAACAGCCTGGCGCGGCTCAGGGAGCAGACCGTGGAACCGGAAACGGAGTATCTCGGCACGCAGGACATGACGCGGCGCATCGCCGCGCTCGAGGCGGAATGCGCTTACGGGACTTGCTTTATCGCCTCGCGAAGGGAGACGCTGGCGGCGTATCCCGCACTCAGGCGACGCGCCGATCTCTTTTATCCTTCCGACAAAAATCCCGTCAACCGACTGCTGTTGTCGCCGTCGGCGGACGCCGATCTCTCCGTCTACCGAAACATCCTGTTTCTCGACATGCCCATCGATTTCAACGTGGCAAGCCTGCGCGGCAAGCATGTCTGCGTCAATCCCGAGATCAAGGGCTTTTCGTTTCCGTCTTCCGTGCGCACGGACAGAGAGAGCCTGCTATCCGTCTTTGCCGCGCTTCGGACGAATGCTGGCAAACTTGCGGGGAGCAACGCGGAAGAGGTCGCGCTTTCGACGGAGGCGCTCGGCTTCGACCCGTATCTGTTCGTGTTTGCGCTCAACGTCTTTGAAGAACTCGGGCTGGTGGCTTACGAAGACGAGAGGCTTGTCGTGTATCGCGGCGTGAGATCCAATTTGAACAACTCGGTGATATACCGGAAAGCAGTGACTTTGAATAGGTGATGTATGCAAGATCTCATGGGAAAACTTTATGAAAATTACCAGGGCAGCGACCGTGAAATGCTGATAAAAGCTTATTATTTCGCGGAAAAGGCGCATGCAAACCAGAAGCGCGCCTCCGGCGAGCCCTATTTCATCCACCCTTGCGCGGTGGCGGAAATTCTGGTGGGGCTCGGGCTCGACGCGGCGACGATCGCCGCGGCGCTTCTGCACGACGTCATCGAGGATACCTCCGTCACGGAGGAGGACATCCGCCGCACGTTCGGAGAAGAGGTGCTGACGCTCGTCTCCGGCGTCACCAAACTGGATAAGATTAAATTTACGTCCTATGAAGAGGAAGAGGCGGAAAATTTCCGCAAGATCTTCGTGGCGATGGCGAAGGACATCCGCGTCATCATCATCAAACTCGCAGACCGACTGCACAACATGCGCTCTTTGAACTTTCTGTCGGAAGAGCGCCAGCAACGCATGGCGAAAGAGACGCTGGAAATCTTTGCGCCGCTTGCGGGCAGGCTCGGTATTTCGCAAGTCAAGTCGGAGCTCGAAGACCTTTGCCTGAAATATCTCGACCCCGAAGCGTACGAATTTCTCAGCGAGAACATTCATCAGAAGCTCGCCGAGCGGCACAAATTCGTCGAATCCGTCGTACAGCAGATCAGCGATATGCTCAAGGAGAGCAACATCCCGGGCGAGGTGTACGGCAGGCCGAAACACTTCTATTCGATCTACCGCAAGATGAAAAAGCAGAACAAGACGCTCGAGCAGATCTACGATCTGACGGCGGTGCGCGTACTCGTGGCGGACATCGACAAGTGCTATGAGGTGCTCGGCAAAATTCATCACAAGTGGAAACCCGTGCCCGGGCGCATCAAGGATTACATCGCCACGCCCAAGCCGAACATGTATCAATCGCTGCACACCACGGTCGTCACGCCGTTCGGACAGCCCTTCGAAATACAGATCCGCACCTATGAAATGCACAAGACCGCCGAATACGGCATCGCGGCGCATTGGAAGTACAAGGAAAACCGTTCGACGGATACCACGCTCGACAGCAAACTGTCCTGGATCCGCGAGGTCATGGAGTGGGAATCGAACATGAAGGATTCGATGGAGTTCCTCGAATCCATGAAGACGGAGCTGTTCAGCGACGAACTGCTCGTCTTCACGCCGCACGGCAAAGTCATCTCCCTGCCTGTGCAGGCGACCCCCGTGGATTTTGCGTACACCATTCACTCGGAAGTCGGCAACAAGTGCGTCGGCGCGAAGGTCAATTCCAAGATCGTGCCTCTCAATTCGACGCTCCAGACGGGCGACGTGGTGGAGATCATCACGTCTCCGAATTCAAAGGGCCCTTCGTGGGATTGGCTGAAATTTGTCAAATCGAGCGGCGCGCGCGCCAAGATACGGCAGTTTTTCAAGCGCAATCTGAAGGAAGAGAACATCAAGACGGGCAAGAGCATGATCGAGGCGGAGGCAAAGCGGCGCGGCTATGCGCTCTCCGATCTTCTGACGCCGAAGAGCTTCGAGGTGCTCTCCGAAAAGATGTCGTTCTCCACGATGGACGAAATGTTCGCTTCGGTCGGTTACGGCGCGGTCAGCGTCAATCAGGTCATCGTCAAGCTCGTCGATTTTTACCGCAAGGTCGTTCCCAAACAGCATGTAAGGAGCATCAATACGGAGGACCCGAAGTCGAGCGGCGTCATCGTCAAGGGACTGGAAGGGCTTCTGACGCACTTTGCGGGCTGTTGTTCCCCCGTCCCGGGCGACGAGATCGTGGGATTTGTCTCGCGCGGCAGGGGCGTCGTCATTCACCGCAAAAATTGTCCGAATCTGCGCAACGAAGACGAGAACCGCATCTGGCCTGCCGAGTGGGCGAACGTCGAGAAAGTGGCGTACAATGCGAATCTTCGCATATGCGGCGACGATCAGGCAAAAATTCTGACCATTGTCTCCGCGATTGTCGGGGAAATGCATCTCACGCTCCTGTCCGTCAACGGCAGGATCGATAAGGCGAAGCGCGCCGTCGTCGAAGTCACAGTGCGGCTCTCGGACAAAAAGGACATCGAAGACCTCATCAAAAAAATAGAGGCGGACAAACAGATCTATGAAGTTTCCCGCATGACAGGCGTATGAATTTTTATCAGGTTTACCCCAAGGGATTTGCCTCGAACACCTATGTGCTCGAGAAGGAAAAACGTTGTGTCGTCATCGACCCGGGTCAGCCCCGCGTCGCTGCATGGCTTGCCGAGCGCGGCTTTGCGCCCGCGTATGTCTTGCTGACGCACGGACATTTCGATCACATCGGCGGCGTCGCCGTCTTGCAGGAGGCGGGCGCGAAGGTCGGGTGCCTCGCCGCAGAGAAGGACGTGGCGCTCGGCAGCGCCAACCTCGCCGCCTGGAGCGGCGGAGTTCCTTCTTTTTCCGTCGATTTTACCTTCGAAGAGGGGGAGATGGCGCTGCTCGGAGAGACGGTGCGCGTCATCGCGACGCCGGGACATACGCAGGGCGGTTGCTGCTATCTCATCGACGGCAGGCTGTTTACGGGCGATACGCTCTTTTGCGAGAGCGCGGGCAGGACGGACCTTCCGACGGGCGACGGCGCGAAGCTGCGAGAGAGCCTCAGAAAACTTTTTGCCATGGAAGGGGATTATCCCGTCTATCCCGGGCATGAGGAGGAGACCACCCTCGCGCACGAGAGAAAATACAATCCGTTTCGGTGAAGTATGGTACGATCGAATCAGACATTTTTGGAAAACGAACTTTCGGACGTCGTGCGGCTCTTCGGAAGCGATGTCGACGTGACGCACGAGATGACGTATGAGGACGGCATTTTTTACAATGCGTTTGAGATCGACGGCGAGGGCGCCTCGTTCGAGGACGCATGCGCGTGTGAGGGAGAGCTCGCGTTCAAGCGCTACGCCAAGCGATATGCGAAGCTCGCGCTCTATCGCCTGCTCGCGCAAAAGTTCGGAAAAACCATGCCGTGGGGCGCGCTGACGGGCATTCGC
>CALVME010000011.1 GCA_944342055.1 uncultured Clostridia bacterium
AGCTGCGACAGCCACTCTTCCTCCTCGTACGCCTCCCTCGGCGCCTCGTCATACCAAAAACTGCAATCCTGCCGCTCCAAAACCGATCGGCAGATCTCCTCCAACAGCACGTAATCGTCGGGATGCGCGCAAAAATACACCTTCTGTTTCCCGTGCGGCAACCCATTCCCTCTCGTCCTATACGCAAGTTTTGCCATACTGCATTCTCCTGTCTGCTTTTCTTTCGCATCCGCGTGACGCTACGACCGACCAGCCTGCGGCGCACGGCATTTCCCGCGCCGAAATAACTTCAGACATTTCGCCGCTCATGCCCTGCGCCGTTGCGCAAAATGGGGGCTCGCTTTATCCTTTTTTCTCCTCTTCAATGAATTGCTGCAAACTCATCGCGCCCTTGGAAATCATCAAGAACTTATCGTTGTATTTGTCCGTCGTGAAGAGCGCCGTAGCCATCATGTCCATAAAAAATCCTTCCCCGACCTTACAATCCGTGAAACTCGTCGTAAGACGGAAACGGATCTCGCCGTCGCGCAGATCGTAATCGAACGAACCATTGACCAACCCATAGTTCGCCACCGTCACCGCGAGCGCCATTTCGATGCGTTTCTCTTCAGAAACCTCAAAATGCATCGGTGCCAAAAAACGTATCACCTCGCGCTCAGAATCGACCTCGATCAGAAATTGTATGGGAATGTCGTCGCCCTGATAGTTCGATACGATCACCAGATCTTCCTCGTGTTCCTCAAACTTCCAATCCTGAGCACGCAACGCCTTCACCATCGCCTTGTACACTTCTTTTCCTGTCATGTTGTTTCCCTCCGATTTTTTTATTCAACGGCGAGAGAGCTCGCGGCTCGCCGCGTTTCCTCTCCGTTGTCTGTATCTCTATTGTACTCTGCCAGACGTAAAATTGCCATTTCTTTTTTTCTCGATTTTTGCAATCTTCCGCTTTCCTCTGCCTGTAAGATGTATTTTTTTCACATATTCTTGCAAATTTTACAGGTTTTGCTATCTGTCCGCGCGAGAATGCAGCATTCTTGCGCCGTTCCGATTTCGCTCAGACGACCGAGGACGGCGACTTGCCGACAAAACAGCGCCTGGACGCCCCATCTTCATCACTCCGCCGAGAAGCAGGTTTTCTCCGAAATCCGCATTCTCGCCGTTCGCCCGCGCCGCGCGACCGCCTTCGTCTGCTCGATCACTCCCATCGGTTGCGCCTCTTTGCGCGACGTCTCGCTGTTTATAATATTTTATTAATTATATCATATTAAAACTTTTTCGTCAATTGCAAAATCAAAAAAAGAGAGGGAAAAACTCCCCTCTCTGCTCGGTTTGCATCCGCCGTCTCAAAACGCTTTCTTGCCTTCTTCGGAGCGGACGAACGAAGCGCCGCGTCATAACGCGACGGTGCGATCGGTCGGCACCGCCGCTTCGCCGTGCTCGATCAGCAGAAAGATCTTTTCCCTGCGGCGCATGTCTTCGCACAAGATCTTTGCAAACTCCTCTCTGCCTTCTCCGTCCAATCCTGCGAACACTTCGTCCAAAATCACGACGGACGCCTGTGCCCTGCACGCGAGATACTCCATCATCATCAGCTTTTTTCTCTGACCCGGCGAAAGCGTACCGCCTTCTTCCCCGATCGTGACGTTGCCTTCGGTAAATTTCGTCCTTTCGCAGAGCGCGGAAAACTCTTTCTCGCCGATCTCCCGCCCTGCGATCGCGGAGAGATGCTCCCGCGCGGTTTCGTTCAAAAAACGCCCCTCCTGTTCGAGATATAAGATCTGCGCATTGAGATCGCTCTGCAAAAATCTGTCGATCGGCTGCCCGTTCAACTTAATTTCTCCGCTGTCCGGCGCATACAAGCCGCAGAGAAGTTTCGCAACGGTGGATTTCCCGCTGCCGTTCGTCCCCGAAATGCGGACCGACTCTCCGCTCTCTATCCGAAAACTTACGTCCCGCAATGCGGTTTCCCCTTCTTTGTAAGAAAACGAGACCCGCTCGAATGCGATCTCACGCACGGACGAGAGGCACTCTCTTCCCTTTCTCTGCGGAAAGCGCAGGATGTGCTCAACGTTTTCAAAGCAAACCTGCAATTTCATCACGCCGAGCAAGCCGTCCTGCACCGCCATGCCCTGCGTCATGATCATGTCCGCAAGCATCGTGAAGAAGACGAGATTGACGATAGACGAGCCCGCAAACGGCATCGCCAGAAGCGCCGAAAGGACGATGGTAAAGAGCTGATTGTAATTTTGCACGATCCCATGCCAAAAATACGTTTTCAGATCTTCGCGCTTCGCCGTCGCGATAAAGTCGTCCACGGTGCGCTCCGTCTTTTTCGCGTAATACCCGCCGAGCCCGTTCAGCTGTGCAAGCGCAAGGTTGTCTATGAACTCGGACGCCTCCGCGCTGTTCTCTTTCATCTTAAGATTGGTGCGCCGAGACGCCCCCGCGATCATCTTTCTGCTCGCAAACGAGACGGCGAGTCCGATCAGAAAAGCGATCAGTATGACTGCGGCGTACATCGCCCCGAAGAAAAAGCCGACGGCGACCGCCGCAACCGTCACGACGAGGGATTTTAAGACCATCGGGAGCTGCACCGCGACGACGCTGTATATGAACAATACGTCGTAATAGAGGGTGTGCTTTAAGCTCTCCGCATTTTTATCGATGTCGGAAAAACTCGTCTTGAGCAGGGAATTCTGCAAACCGAGAGAGATATTTGATGTATTTGCCTCCGAACCCGTCCAGCAGATAATTCCAGAGCATTTTGATGAGCGTCTGCAAGAAGAGATACAGGGCGAACAGCGCGACGCCCAAGAGAAAAAAGCCGAGCTCGTCCGACAGTTCGCCCACGAACAGCCGAAACAGATACGGGACGATTGCGCTCAATCCCGCCATGAGCATCATCA
>CALVME010000012.1 GCA_944342055.1 uncultured Clostridia bacterium
GTTTGAGCAGCCGACCAATGAGATCCCCGCGAGCAGCGCGGCGACCGCAATGCAAATTTTCTTCATATTGACTCCTTTTTTGCCTCAGGTGTCCCTTCGGCATCAAATTTTTATTCTTATAGTTTTGAGCAGAACGCTTTGGCAGAGACGCCCGCTATCATGCCCAGCTTCCCGCTGAGCGAATTGATCTTTTCCATGGGTGCGTCGATGACCACGGCGAGCACGTTCACCTTTCTCTCGGGATAGGGCAATCCCATCCTCCCTTTGATGTACGTCCCGTACTCGGACAAAAGCGCGTTCACTTTTCCGCTCTCCGTCCTGTCTTCCACAATGATGCTGATGATCGCAAGTCTCGATTCCATAAAAAACTCCCGTTCGGCACGGGAGAAAAAGAGAGCGCCGCTCTCATTGTCTTTCTCGCCTGCGCCGTCAGCCACCCTTTCGGTTTAGGTCTCTTTTTCGGAGCGTATTGTATCACAAGACGGGAAAAAAGTCAAATCGTTTGGCATAAAAAGAAAAAAGAACCGCAAACTGGTAATATGACAAGAAGAAATATCATGACCGCCGCCTGTGCGGGAACGCTCGCAGTCGTTTCCCTGCTCTGCGGATGCGGCACGAAAGACAAAATGCGCAAGCATATTTCGATGGAAGAACAGCAGATCGTCATGCCCTATCGGGATCACGTACACGGAAAACACAAACGGCCCTCTCTGCCGCCTCCTCCGCCTCCCGCAGACGTCCAGAAGGGAGAAGCGGAGCAGACGCACCCCCCCGCAACGCAGCCGAGCATACAACCGAGAAAGTAAAAAATGCGGCATAAGCCGCATTTTTTTACATAAATTTCAAAATATCGTCGTAAATCTTTTTGTCTTTGTCCAAAAAGACGTTAAACACGATCTTCATGTCGCAATTGTGTTTCAATTTCCAGTTCAAAACCGTTCCCGTGGCGATCTCCGCCGCCTCCTCGTTCGGAAAGCCGAAGATCCCCGTCGAAACACAGCTGAACGCCACGCTTTTCAGCCCCATCTCCAAAGCAAGCTCCAGGCAGGAGACATAACAGCTTTTCAGCTGCGCGCGCTGTTCCTCTCCCACGCCGATCCCCGCCATCGGTCCGACGGTATGCAAGACATACTTGGACGGCAGATTGTAGGCAACCGTCACCTTTGCGTTGCCGGATTGCTCGTTGCAGCCCTGAAGCGCGATGATCTTGGCGCAATCTCCGCGGATCTGCGGGCCCCCGCAGGAATGAATCACGTTGTCGAGACATTTGTGATGCGGAATGAAACAGCCGAGCAAAGAACTGTTCGCGGCGTTGACGACGGCATCTGCGTTCAGTCTGGTTATGTCGCCCTTCCATACCGCAAGAGAATGTTTATAATCGAATGCGGCGATATCCACGATGCCGCGCTCTTTGGTCTCCTGCCAAAGGATGCGATCCCACTCCGCGAGCCTGTCCTCCTCCATATAATTCGGCATACGCTCGTTGAGATAACCCCAGATCACATGTCTCTTTTTTTCGTACGGCATATTGAACGCCGCGATCTCGCCTCGCTCGCGCAACAGATAAGAGATCATGCGGTCTGCGATCCTGTCTTTTTCTTCATCGGACAGCGGCGCGTCATCGTGTTCGTAGGGGATCATGCGGATCCGATCGCGATATTCGTTCCACTTCAGCATGCGTTACCTCTCTTCTTCAAAAGATTTGCCGCTTTGCGGCTGCCGTTTTTCTTTGCCCTTCTGAGCCAGGATGCGTCATGTTCGATCTCCGCAAGCAGAAGTTGCGCGTCCACATGTTCCGCGTCCGCCGCCTCTTTGAGAAGCTTTCTGCCCTCATCGCGCCGATCCGTGCGGATATAGAACTCTCCCAGACGATATTTTGCATCGGAGCAACCTCCCTCCGCCGCCTTTCCGAACCAATACGCGGCGCGCTCCGCGTTCTTCCTGACGCCGAAACCGTACGCAAACCGAAGCCCGAGCACATGCGCGCATTCCGCGTCCTTCTCGCGTATAAAGTCGGTCACCAGCTTCGCAAACGAGGAAGAGAAGGCATATTTCTTTTCCGCCCGCGCGCCGATTTTTTTGCAAGCCTCTTCAAAATACCGCAGCAGCTGTCCTTCCGCTTCCCGCAAGTTCGCCTCGGTCCCTCTGCCGTCGAGCAGCGAGACGGCTGCCTCGTAGGCGGCGTCCGAGTCCCCGCACAAAGCCCCTTTCAGGAAACAGCGGTAAGATTCTTCTGCATCGGCGCTCACCCCGCGCCCGTTCAGATAGGCGAGCCCGAGCCGGTACCAGCCTTCGCCGCAATCGGCGTCGGCTGACTTCTGATACCAATACGCAGCCTTTTCTTCGCTACGCTCCACCCAAAGTCCGTTTGAAAAACAATCTCCTATCCTGCAGCATGCCTCGCCGTTTTTCTCCGTCATGCCCTCGCGCAGGCTGTCGGACAGAAGCGGCGTGCGATAAATGGCGGAAAATGCTTTTTTCATCCAGAAAAATGCACTTTCTGTGTCTTTTTCGACGCCGATGCCGTCAAAAAGGCAGACGGCAAGTTTGTACATCGCCTCGCCGTTTCCGCTCTGCGCGGAGGAAAGATACCAAGAATACGCGCGGCGGTAATTGACATTGACCCCTCTCCCGTAGCGATAATTGTCTCCCGTCGTAAGCTGCGCCGAGACATCTCCGTTTTCCGCCAGCATTTCGTAGTGATAAGCGGCGAGTTTCGCGTTTCGGTCCGTCCCCGTACCGGAAGAAAGACAATCCGCATACAGGCGCTCCGCTTCCGCCACGCCTCGCTCCAGCGCCTTTTTGAGCCATGCCACCGCCGTTTTTTCGTCTTTTTGCGTGCCTTCTCCCGTCAGAAGGCAACGAGCGTACTCATACATTCCCTGCGCAAATCCGCTCTCCGCCGACTTTCTGAGAGACAGACAACCCTCCGCGGGTTTTTCCCGCAAGACGGATTTTCCGTACAGACAGAGCGCCTCTCCGTCCTCTCCGCGCACCGCTTGCGCCAGCAAACCTTCCGAGGCAGACGGTTTCAAACAGAATGCGCGGAAAGCCGCATGCGCATCGCCGCCCGCCGCGGCGAGGCGATACCACGCCCATGCCTCGGTTTCATTGCACTCCGTCCCTTCGCCCGTTTCATAGCAGAAAGCCGTGCGATATTGTCCGCCCGCATGTCCCATGTGCGCGGCACGCAGGTAGTTTTCAAACGCGAGGGACGCATCGAGCGGTTTCCCCCTGCCGAGCCTGTAACATTCGCCGAGCGCAAACGCCGCCTCCGCTTCCTGCCACTTTGCCTGCTCGTAAAGCTCCGCCGCGCGAACGACGTCTTCTCTCACGCCGTCCCCTCGTTCATAGCGTCCCGCAAGCGCGGTCTTCGCTTTTGCATAACCGTTTTCCGCCGACTTCGTCAGCCAGAAAACGGCGTCGCCCTCACAGCCCTCCTCAAAAAAAGCCTGCGCCACGCGATATTGCGCAACGGGGTTTCCGAGCTGTGCCGCCGTATGGCAGTAGCGTTCAGCCCTTTTCTCATCCTTGCAGAGCCCGACCGCGCCCGTCTCCGTCCAGGAAGCCATGCGCAGCCAAAGCTCCGCCCCCGCAAGCTTTGCCGCCCGCTCGTAGAGCGCGATCGCCTTGTCAGGATCTGCTCCCCTGCCCCTGCCGTAGCGGTAACATTCCGCGAGCGGCAGAGCGGCGCGCTCGCACCCGTTCCCGAGCGCGCGTTCGTACAAATCCGCAGCGAGGGAGAAGCGCTTTCCCTTGGCGACTTTTGCCGCCAGATCGCACTGTGCCTCCGCGACGCCGCGTTCCGCGGCCAAGTGCAGATATTTGAGCGCAGCGCGCACATTCTTTTTGCATCCGTACCCTTTCGAAAGGCACCCTGCGTAGCGATAAGCCGCCTCGCCGTGCCCGAGATCTGCCGCCAGCGCAAACCTCTTTGCCGCCAGCGCTTCGTTCTTTTCAACGACCCCTTCTGCGTAAAAAACGCCCGTGCGGAAGATCGCCTCCGCATTGCCGCGTCTGGCGGACTCTTCATACGCGGAGAGTGCCGCACCTGCGTCCCTGCGGACGCCGAACCCGCTCTCCAAAAGTTTCCCGTATTCGCAAAGCCCGTTCGCGTCCATCTGTTCGGCAGACTCCGCAAACGCGAGCGCCGCCTTCCGATAACTTTGCAAAACGCCCTCGCCGCGCAAATACATTCTGCCCAAACAGCAAAACGCCTCGCCGCTCTCATCCTCGACAAGCAATTTGCGTGCTCTGTCGTAATCTTTCTTTTCGTAACACAGCAAAGCCAGAGGCAGGCGCGCCGAGAGCAAGCCCTTATCCAACGCAAGGGAAAGCTTGCGCTCATCTCTCTCCCTGAGCCCCGCCTCCAGCAACGCCTCAGGGTAATTGTTTTCGACCGCGAAGCACATCGAAGCTTCGTCGCCCGTCAAACGCGCATAACGATAGGCGGCTTCCGGCAGTTCCTCTTTGACTTTCGCATAGTAAAAGATCGCCTCTTTTGCGCTCTTCTTTTTGGGAAGCCCCCTCTCCGCCAACAAGCCGAGCTCCAACGCCGCGCAATGCACGCCCTGACCGTAAGCGAGCAGGAAGTACGCGCGCGCCTCTTTGTAATGTTCCTGTTTTTTCAATTGCAAGGCATAGGCGTACTGCGCCTCCGCATGTCCGAGATATGCCGAGCGGGAAATGTAATCCCTCGCGCGGGACAAGTCTCTTCTGACGCCTCTCCCTTCCCGATACATTCTGCCGAGCGCAAACAGCGCACTCTTGTCCCCGCTCTCTGCGGAACGCCGATACCAGTAAACCGCCTCCTCGTCGCTCGCCTCGACGCCGTAACCGAACTCGGCGCAGTACCCCATCAGAAAGGCAAAACGACCTTTGCCGAGCTGAGCGTGTCTGGCGATCAGCGGAATCACGGCGCCCAGGCTTCCGCCGCCCTTCCTGAGAGCGAGCCTCGCGTATTCGTAAGCGGCGTCCTCCAGCCCCTGCGCGGCGGCGCGCTCCAGGAGTGCAGCTTTCTCCTCGCAATCAAGCGTATAATAGCGCGCGAGCAGATACTGCGCCTCGGCATATCCCTTTTCCGCGGCTTCTCCGAGCATGTATTTCGCCGCGCCGCAATAAGCTCCGCCGTTTTTCCATAATTTATGATACAGCTTGCCCACTCCCAGCGCCGCTTCGCCGTCTCCCGCTTTGATCGCCATGGCGTAATACCGGATGGCTTTCCTGACGTTGCGTCGGACGCCTTCCCCTGTCTCGTATCGCTCCGCTATGCGCCGCGCCGCGGCGCCGTCACCGCCGCGCGCTTGTTTGATCTGTTCTTTCCATGCGTTATTCATCTTCGATCACCTATACACTATGTATTATAACACAAAAATGAAATATGTCAAAGGGGTTTCGCAAAAAAGAAGCCCCTTTGAGCCGCCGCTGCTCCGATTTTCGCACGGCGGCGTCCCTGCCCCTTCCGAAGAAACGCCGATACGTAAAACAGCTCGCCCTTTCCGACGAACAGGGTGAGCTGTTTCCGCTCGCAAGAGTTTCTTCCGTTTGCGAGACGAAAGCAACTTGTTTACGCTTTGTTTTTGTTGCGATTGATCAGGCATCCCGCCAGGATGATCTGCTTTTCCTCCGAAGTCAGACCTCCCAGGGAAAGCTCGACTTCTTTGATCTTGCCGTCGCGGATCCATTTCGCCTTGACGCTGTCTCCGCGCATGACAAACTCGTCTACGTTTTCGATGTAGAAATAATCTCCCGCCTTGGCGTCGACTTTGCCGGTCAGGGGAAGCATGCCCCAGTTGATGAGGTTGCTTCTGTAACGCTTCGTCGCATATTCGCGGGCGATGTTGGCGACGCCGCCGAGCACGCGCTGACAGGAAGCCGCCTGCTCTCGCGCGGAGCCGTCCCCCGGTTTGACGGCGACGACCACGCTGCCGTAGATCGTTCCGTCCTTGATCTCCAGCCCGCCGAGCTCGGAAAGGACGCTCTGCGGAAGCGTACCCTGTTCGCGGCGCACCGCCTCATCCGCCTGCACCGCCTTGGCAAGCCCGACGTAGGCGGGATCTTTGCGGGAGAGCGCGAACGAAGCGAGCTTCAAGGGATTCGAGCGGTAAGACGACGTCTCTCCGGAAGGAATGAGCTCGTCCGTCGTCGTGACAGGATCGGTCAGAACGGATACCGCCTTCATCAAAAGGTGCTTGCCGAGAGGGATCTGCTCGGGCCAGTCCGCAATGTTGGGACCGTAAACGAGCTGCTCTTCCGCATGCGGCCTGCACGCTCCGTGATAGACGCGGTTTTTATAAATTTCGCCGTTGAACTTATACTTTCTTCTGCGTCTGACGTACGAGACGTCCATGGCGCTCGTCAGAACGCCCCCGTTTGCCGCCGTCGCGGCGATCGAACGCGCGTCCATGAGCGCGACTGCCGCGAGCTGTCCGCCGGAGGGTTTGCTTCCCTCCCGGCTCTCGAAGTTTCGGGTCGTATGACGGATGGACAATCCGTTGTTGGCGGGAACGTCCCCCGCGCCGAAGCAAGGACCGCAGAACGCCGTCTTGACGATCGCGCCCGCCGTCATGAGCTCGGAGACGACGCCGCAATCGACGAGCCCCTGATAGACGGGCTGGCTGGAAGGATAGACGCTGAGCGTGAACGCATCCGCGCCGATGTTTTTGTCTTTGAGGATGTCAGCCGCCTCCGCAATGTTTTCGAACATGCCGCCCGCGCATCCCGCGATGATGCCCTGATCGACGTAAACTTTGCCGTCGCGTATCTTGTCCGTCAGGCAGAAGGAGTCGTCGCCCTTGAGCTTTCTGCCCTGCTCTTCGACGCCCTTCAGGATCTCATACGGGTTGGCGAGGAATTCGCGGATGGTGTAAGCATTGCTGGGATGGAAGGGAAGGGCGATCATCGGCTCCACGCGGGAAAGATCGATGGTGACCGCACAGTCGTAGTAAGCCCCTTCCTGCGCGCGCAGCGCGCGGTAAGCGCCCTCTCGCCCGTGCTCTTGGAAGAACGCGTGCGTCGTCTCGTCCGTCTCCCAGACGGAAGAGAGGCAGGCGGTCTCCGTCGTCATGACGTCGATGCCGTTCCGAAAATCCTGCGAAAGGTTGGCAATGCCGGGACCGACGAACTCCAACACTTTGTTCTTGACGAAGCCGTTCTTGAACACGGCGCCGCAAAGCGCGATCGCCACGTCGTGCGGTCCGACGCCCTTGCGCGGTTTTCCCTTGAGATACACGCAGACGATCTCGGGATAATCGACGTCGTACGTCTGCGAAAGGATCTGCTTGACGAGCTCGGGGCCGCCCTCGCCCACCGCCATTGTGCCGAGCGCGCCGTAACGCGTGTGCGAATCGGAGCCGAGGATCATCGCGCCGCAGGCGGCGGACTCCTCGCGCATGAACTGGTGAATGACCGCAAGGTGCGCGGGGACATAATTTGCCCCGTATTTCTTTGCGGCGGAAAGTCCGAAGACGTGATCGTCCTCGTTGATGGTGCCGCCGACCGCGCAGAGCGAATTGTGACAATTCGTCAGCGTATAAGGCACGGGAAAGGAGGTCAGTCCGCTCGCCTTCGCCGTCTGGATGATGCCGACGTATGTAATGTCGTGAGAGGTCAGCTCGTCAAATTTGATGCGAAGTTTCTTCTCGTCGCCCAGATTGTGTGCCATCAGAATGCCGTATGCGATCGTCTTTTTCCTGCCCTCTTCCTTTTGGGCGGAAGTGCGGAAAGCATTCTTTTCCTTGACGGGCTTCCCTTCGAGATAGTAAACGCCGCCCTTGATGAGTTTTATCATGAGACCCTCCGTGTCAGAATTTATTTTTATTATTATAACGCATTTTTGAAAACATTTCAAGCAAACGGCGGCACATTTCAAAAGTTGAGAGAAAAACGCAGACAAGTTCGTTCGGCTCCTTGATTTTCCCGCTGAGATATGTTATACTTTGCCCATGAAAAGTTTCAGATTCCAGTTTTCCAAATTGATCTTCTGGCTGCTCATCGCGGCGCTCGCGCTGTGCGCGGCGGCATTTGCCCTCAACGCCTGGCGATTCTTCACCTTCGGCGCGGACGGATTTTACGACGCCCTGCAATACATTATCCTGCTCGCGGCGACGCTCGCCTGCCCGATCATCATCATCCCCATGCTCGCATCTTCCCGCTATATCGTGACCGAAAAGGAACTCATCACAAAATTCGGGCTGATCAAGAGCAAATACCGCCTGGACGACGTCATGCGCCTTTCCCTCGACCGTTCCACGGGCAAGCTTTCCCTCTATTTCAAAAACGACTCGTTCATGATCATCGTCGTCAACCGCGAATGGAACGACGAATTCATCGAAGCTCTGCGCGAACATCACCCTGCCATCACCGTGGAATACGTCGAGAACGAATCATGAACGAAGAGATCCTGACAAAAACCGCACTCGACGAGGTCACTGCGGTCGGCTTCTGCGCGCTGGCGTCTTCTCCCGTGGAGGGGCAACCTGCGCTCAGATACGCCGTCTCACTCATGCTCAAGCTTTCGGACGCCGTATTGAAGACGATCGCGGACAAACCAACCCCCATGTATTTTCAGCATTACCGCACGGCAAACGCCGTCCTCGACGCGGCCGCATTTCGCATCGGCGCCAAGATCGAATCGCTCGGCTATCAGGCGTTCCCCGTCGCGGCGAGCCAGAGCCTGGGCGGCGACAAGCGCTACGAAGGTCTCTTCCCGCACAAGACTGCCGCCGTGCTCGCAGGGCTCGGCTTCGTCGGCAAGAGCGGACTGTTTCTTTCGACCGGATACGGGAGCAAGGTGCGCCTCGCCACCGTGCTCACCGACATGCCGCTCGAAGCCCGGCACCCCATCGTCGAAAACGGCTGCGGCGACTGCTCTCTCTGCCGAGACGCCTGTCCCGCAGGCGCGATCTTCGGCGAATTGCCGAGCGAAACGGGCAGAAACTTCGATCCCGAAAAATGCTCCCGCTACATGAAAGAACACTTTCAGGGCATCGGAAGAGGGAGCGTGTGCGGCATCTGCATCAAAGTATGCCCGAAAAATCATCTGTGAATGACATGCAAAAAAGCCCGTTCGGGCTTTTTTCTTTTGCGCAAAATCATCGGCGATTCATGCGAAATCCCGCCTATTTTGCGCAGGAAACTTCGTTGGGCGTGCGCTTTTCCTCAAAAAAGAGGCGAATGTTTTCCAGCGTCGCCGCGGCGATCTCCGAAAGCGCTTCCCTCGTAAAATACGCCTGATGAGACGTGAGGATGACGTTGGGGCGGGAGATCAGGAGGGCGAGTTTTTCGTCCGCCATCCCCTGTTGCGAGTTGTCCTCGTAAAAGTAATTTGCCTCTTCCTCGTAGACGTCCAGGCATGCGCCTCCCAGCTTGCCGCCCGCAAGGCCGCTCAGGAGCGCTTCGCTCTCGATGAGTCCCCCGCGCGACGTATTGATGAGAAAGGCGCCCTTCTTCATCTTGCGGATGCTCCTTTCGTTGACGATGTGTCTGGTCTCGGGCGTGAGCGGGCAATGAAGAGAAATGACGTCGCTCTCCTCAAACAGCTGCGGGAGCGGGACGTATCGATACCCGCCCGTAGGGTAAGGGTCGTAACAGAGCATCTTCATGCCGAACCCCTGGCAGATATCCACAAACGCACCCCCGATCTTGCCCGTGCCGATGACGCCCGCGGTCTTCCCGTGGAGCACAAATCCCTCCAGTCCCGAAAGCGAAAAATTGAAATCGCGGGTGCGGATGTAGGCGCGGTGTATCTTTCTGTTGAGCGTCAGGAGCATCGCCATGGCGTGCTCCGCGACCGCGTGCGGCGAATAGGCAGGCACGCGCACCACTTTGATGCGCGCCTCCTTCGCGGCGGCAAGATCGACGTTATTGTATCCCGCACAACGCATTGCCAGCAACTTCACGCCTTCCTTTTTGAGAACGGCAATCGTATCCCCGTCTATCCTGTCGTTAACGAAGGCGCATACCGCCTCGCACCCGTGCGCGAGATGCGCCGTCTGCGGACGAAGCTTTGTCTCGTAATATTCGATCTCCCAGCCCTTGTTCTGCTTGTCAAATTCCCGTTTGTCGTATTCTTTCGCATCAAAAAACGCAATCTTCATGCCGTTAGATTGCGTCTTTCTCTCTCTTTTCATTCTCGATTTTCGGCTTTAAGTCGGTGCGCACGACATACAGAAAGCAGATCAGCAAAAACACCCCGCACAACAGCCAGGTGGACGGCTCCGCAAAAGAGGCGCCGACGTAACCGAATTTCGGCACGAGCAGGTATTTCCCGAGAACTTTGACTCCCATTTCGATGGAACCCGACAACACGGGGATGATTTTATGGTTGAACCCTTGCAGTCCCATGCGGAGCGGGAAAATAAACCCGAGCGGAAAATAAAACGGCGCATTGATCCTCAGGTTCATCACAGCGAGCCGCACGACCTCCTCGTCCTTCGTGTCCGAGATCCAGACGACGAGATCGCCGCCGAAGCTCAGCAACACGACGAACACGACCGCCGACCAGACGAGACTGCAAAGACAGGTCTGCAACAGCCCCTTCTGAATGCGGGCATATCTCTTCGCGCCGTAGTTTTGCCCCGCGAAGGTGGCGCACGCCGTTCCGAGCGTAATGAGCGGCTGCATGAGCATGGAAAGGATCTTTCTCGCCGCCGTATGTGCCGTGATCACCTGATCGCCGAGCCCGTTGATCGCGCTCTGCAGCATGACCGAGCCGATGTCGTAAATGACCGTCATCGCGCCCATGAAAAAGCCCGTCACGAACATGTCGCCATAGGCTCGCGCTCCCGCCTTCAGGTCGGAAAGCGAAAACCGCACTTCGGGATAACGGACAAAGAGATAGACGACAGAACAGACCGCAGAGACAAATTGTGCGATCACCGTCGCAACGGCGAGCCCGAGAATGCCCCAACTGAGGACGCCCGTCAGCAGGACATCGAGTCCGATGTTGACGAGACATCCGATGACGAGAAAAAAAAGCGGCGCGCGGCTGTTGCCGAGCGAACGCAGGATGGAGGCGCCGTAATTGTACAAAAGCGTGACGGGAATGCCCGCCAGAATGACGAAAATATAAGTATAAGCGTCGTCGAAAATGGAAGCGGGCGTATCCATCGCGGAGAGCAGAGAACGGAGAAAGCACAGCGACAGCGCGGTAAAAACGATCGCGACGGCAAACAGTTCCGCACTCATAAGGGCGACCGCCCGTTTGAGCCCCTCCCGCGCGCCGAACGCATGCGCGACGAGAATGGCAAATCCCGAACAAATGCCCGAAGCGAAACCGATGATCAGGCTGTTGATGCTCGACGTCGCTCCCATGGCGGCGATGCCGTGATCTCCCAGGCACCGCCCCGCGATGAAGGTATCCACGAGATTATAGACCTGCTGAAAGACGTTTCCGATGAGGATGGGAACGGAAAAGAGCAGGATGAGCTTGAGCACGTTCCCCTGCGTCATGTCGAGAACGTGCGCCTCTCTCTTGACCATTACAGAACGTCCTTTGCCACAGGCGTGGCGAACAGGCGCTTGAAATCGCCCTTCTGCGCCAGCGCCCACATCGTCTTAGCGATCACCGATTCCGTCGTTATGTCGTACGCCTCGATGAGTTCGTATTTGTGTTTGATCTTATAGCCGACGCGATAGACGCTCATGTCGCTCCCCTCGTGCGGCACCTGCGTGGTGACGATGACTTTGACCCCCGCGAGCACAAGTTTTTCGATCCCCGCGGCAAAATCCGCCTCCTCGTAGTACGGAATTCCGCCCACGCCGAAGCTCTCGACGACGACCGCGTGATAATGCTCCGCCAGATAGGAAAAAATATCCGTGCTCATGCCGGGAATGAGCCTGAGCGCGAAGACGGAAGGGTCCAGTTCGCGGTAAAAGTGCACCGTTCCGCGCTTTTCCTCGAAATAACTGATGAGCCGATCTCCCGAAAATCTTGCGACTTCGGGGAAGTCTACGCTCGAAAAGGCATTGAAACTCTTGGTCCTCGACTTTCTCGCGCGCGTACCCAAAATGACCTTGCCGTCGAACACGATCTTGACGCCGCAGGCGGAAGGCGAGACCGCATACAAAAAAGAGTGCTTGAGGTTGTTGCGCGCATCCGTGTCCCGCTCCGCGATCGAACGCTGCGCCCCCGTCAGCACGACGGGCTTGCCGTTGCCCTGAATGAGATAAGAGAGCGTCGCCGCGGCGTAAGCCATGGTGTCCGTCCCGTGCGTGACGACAAATCCGTCGTATGCGTCGTATCTCTCTTCGATCACGGAAGCCACCTTCAGCCAGTGCCGATAGCAAAGGTTGGTGCTGTCGAGATTGAAGAGCTGAAACGTGTCCACCTGGCAGCACGCGCCGATCTCGGGCACCGCGCGCAGCAATTCCTCTGACGTAAGCTCGGGCGTCAGTCCCGTCTCCGTGGGCAGAGACGCGATTGTCCCGCCCGTGGCGATGAGCAGAATGTGTTTCATAACCACCTCTCAAAAAACGAGGAGATTGTACCACGGCGCGCACAAAGTGTCAACCGCTCGCCGCGCAAAAGCGAAAATAATTGCGAAAATTCGGCACTCTTGCAAAAAAGTTTGCCTTGTTTTTTTTCAGCGGATCCCGCCTTCCCCGTTCTGCCGCATGCAAAAAGGCGGGAATCGTTCCCGCCTCTTTTTGCTCGGGCAATTCAGCCCGCTTATAAAACCGCTTTGCACCATGAGGACATTACTCCGCGGTCAGCTGACCGTCTTTCAGATCGACGACCAGTTTTGTTCCCTCCGCGACGTTGTCGCGCAAGATCTTCTTTGCCAGAAGCGTCTCCACCTTCGCCTGCAAGTAGCGGCGGAGCGGGCGCGCGCCGTAGATAGGGTCGTAGCCGTTCTCGATGATATACTCCTTCGCACGATCTGTCACTTCGACGGAGAGCTGTCTCTCCGCGAGCCGCCTGTTGAGCTCGCCGATCATCAGATCGACGATCGCGCCGATGTTCTCCCTCGTCAGAGGCTTGTAGAACACGATCTCGTCAAGCCGATTCAAAAACTCGGGGCGGAAGCTCCGCTTCAGGATCGCCTCGACGCTTTCGCGTGCGGATTGCGAGATCTCGCCGTTTTCGATGCCGTCGAGAATGATGTCCGAACCGAGATTGGAAGTCAGAATGATGATGGTATTCTTAAAGTCGACGGTCTTGCCGTGGCTGTCCGTGATGCGCCCGTCGTCGAGCACCTGCAACAGCACGTTGAACACGTCGGGATGCGCCTTTTCCACCTCGTCGAAGAGCACGACGGAGTACGGCTTTCTGCGCACCGCTTCGGTGAGCTGACCGCCCTCGTCGTAACCGACGTATCCCGGAGGCGCGCCGATGAGCCTGGACACCGCATATTTTTCCATATACTCGCTCATGTCGATGCGGACTATGTTCTTCTCGTCGTCAAAGAGCGCCTGCGCAAGCGCCTTGGCGAGTTCCGTCTTGCCTACGCCGGTAGGACCGAGGAACAGGAAGGAACCGATGGGACGGTGCGGGTCCTGAATGCCCGCGCGCGAACGCAAAATCGCGTCGCAGACCTTCTGTACCGCCTCGTCCTGACCGACGACGCGCTCATGGAGAATGGAGTCGAGATGCAGAAGTTTTTCCCTCTCGCTCTCAACGAGCTTGGAGACGGGAATGCCCGTCCAGCGCGCCACGATCTTTGCGATCTCCTCTTCAGTGACCTTATCGTGCAGCAGGTTGTCTTCCTTCGCTTCTTCTGCGATCTTTTCCTCCTCCGAGAGCTGCGCCGTCAGCTGCGGCAGCTTGCCGTAGCGGAGCTTTGCCGCCTCTTCGAGATCGTACTGCGCTGTCGCCTTTTCGATCGCCGCGTTCGTCGCTTCGATCTCTTCGCGGAGCTTTTGCACCTTGCCGATCGCCTGCCGCTCGTTCTCCCACTTCGCCTTCATGGCGTGAAACTTCTCGCGCTCCCCCGCGAGCTCCGCGCGCAGCGCCTCGAGGCGGGCGACAGAAAGTTTATCCGTCTCTTTCTTGAGCGCCGCCTCTTCGATCTCGAGCTGCATGATCTTTCTCGAAACCTCGTCGAGCTCGGTCGGCATGGAGTTCATCTCCGTCTTGATGAGCGCGCATGCCTCATCCACCAAGTCGATCGCCTTGTCAGGCAGAAACCGATCGGAAATGTATCTGTTCGAGAGCGTCGCCGCCGCGATGAGCGCGCCGTCCTGGATCTTTACGCCGTGATAAACTTCATAGCGCTCTTTGAGTCCGCGCAAAATCGCCACCGTGTCCTCCACGGTCGGCTCTGCGACGAGCACCTGCTGGAAGCGCCTCTCCAGCGCGGGATCCTTCTCGATGTACTTCCTGTATTCGTTGAGCGTGGTCGCGCCGATGCAGTGCAGTTCTCCGCGCGCGAGCATGGGCTTTAACAGGTTGCCCGCGTCCATCGCGCCGTCGCTCTTGCCCGCGCCCACGATGGTATGCAGCTCATCGATGAACAGAATGATCTTGCCGTCGCTCTTTTTCACTTCGTTGAGCACCGCCTTGAGGCGCTCCTCAAACTCGCCGCGATACTTCGCGCCCGCGACGAGCGCGCCCATATCGAGGGAGAACAGCGTCTTGTCCTTGAGGTTATCCGGCACGTCCCCGTGCACGATGCGAAGGGCAAGCCCCTCCGCGATCGCCGTCTTGCCGACGCCGGGCTCGCCGATCAGGCAGGGGTTGTTCTTCGTCTTTCTCGAAAGAATGCGCATGACGTTTCGGATCTCGTTGTCTCTGCCGATGACGGGATCAAGCTTCTGCGCGCGCGCAAGCTCCGTCAGATCCTGCCCGTACTTTTTGAGCACGTCGTAGGTATCCTCCGGATTGTCCGTATTGACGGTGCTGTTGCCGCGCACCTCTTTGAGCACCGCGAGAAACTTCGCCTCAGTCACGCCCGCCTGCTTCAGAATGGGTTTGAGCGTCTCGTCCGCCCCGTTCATCAGCCCCCAGAAGATGTGTTCGACGGAGACGTAAGAATCCTTCATGCGCTCCATCAGGATCTCGGCGTTGTTGAGCGCGCGCTCCGCCTCCGGCGCAAGGTAGACCTGCCCCCCGCTTACTTTGGGAAGTCGCGCGATCGCGTTTTCCGATTCGCTTGCGATCGCCTTCGCGTCGCAGCCCATTTTGACGAGCAACTGCCCGATCAATCCTTCCTTCTGAGAGATCAGCGCGTACAGGATGTGCGCCTGGGTGATCTGTTGATTCCCGTTCTCCTGCGCGCTCATTTGCGCGGACTGGATCGCCTCCATGCTTTTTTGCGTATATTTCTGTAAATTCATATCGACTCACCTCTCTTTCTCGTATTTACAGTGTATATATACCCCCGTTTCGGATTGCGCAAACAACAAAAAAATGCAATTTTTCTCCCTTTTGATGCTTTTTTTGAGAGAAAAGGGCGCCGACGCCTGAGCATTCAGGCGTCGGCGCCCCGAAAAGCGTTTTCCCTTTTCCGCGGTGCGGTCAAATGAAAATATTGACGATGCCGAGCAAAAATCCGATGAGCGCGCCGAGATTGACGATCGCGGAGAGCTCCTTTTTCATGACGGAAAGGCAGAGCTGTTCCAGCTCTTTGACGTTCATCGCCGCGACCTTTTCCTCTACGACGGAAGCGACGTCGATCTCCTTGAGCACATCGCCGAGCTTCCCTGCGACGGCGCGGTACGCGCCCACCGCGAAAGCGGAGATCGCCTCGTCCGAGATCGATGCGCTCCAATCGGAAACGGGTTTGTCGGAAAGCTCTTCGATCTTTTTGAGAACGACGGGATAAGCCTTTTCCCTGCCCTCCGTCGCGATGTATTCGTCGATCTTGTCCGCAGCCGCGTCGAGCACGGAGCGGAGCGCCCCGTCGCTGAGCAAGAGCGCGATCATGCCGAGCGACGATTTCTTCTGGGCGAACGCCTTCGCCCCCTCTTCCGCGACGATCCTGCCGATGTGCATATCCTGCGCCGTCTCGACGAGACGATCGGTCAGATACCGCGCGAACTTTTCCTTGTCTTCCTGCCACGCCTCGGCGCCGAGCAGACTTTCGGCGGCACGGTTCGCCGTCTCGTCTCCCTTTTCCCGCACCGTGCGCACGGCGAGCGCAGCCACGCTCTGCTCCGCCTGTTCGCTGACGAACGCGGCTTTCAGGTCGTCCCCCGTCAGCAGGTTTTCACCCACCGCCTTGCCGATCGCCTTCGCGAGCGCCTTCTGCCGCTTGGGAATGATGCCGGGCGTAAACGGAAGCTGCCATTTGCCGATCCGTTTTGGATAATAGGGGCGAAAGAGCATTTTCACCGCGATATGATTGGTGAAATACCCGATGATCGCCCCGATGATCGGTCCCGAAACATACCCGAGAATCTGCCAAAAAAAATCCATCAATCCTCCTTTCCGGAGAGCCGTTCTCCCTGCAAATCCATGTCCGCGCACTCTTCCCGCTCGAACATGATGCCTCTCTGTACCGACCGATAACCGTATTTGTCCCGCAGTTTATCGATCGCGCTCTCCAACCTCTCTTTTTTTTCCTCTCCTTCGTTCAAAAGCGACAGCTGTTCCGTCCCGCCCGTAAAGCCCGAAACGCTGACGCCGAGCATGCGAACGCCGCCCCCCTCGTACCGCTCGCAAAAAAGCGAAAACGCATGCTTTGCGATCTGATCGCAAAGACAGGTCGGCGCAATCTTTTTCTGCCAGCCCTGCGTGCGGAAGGAACTGTCCCGCACGGTGATGTGTACGGTGTCCGCCTTCCCCGCTCCCGACTGCCGCAAGCGCGCTGCGACGCTCTCCGCCAGGATATACAAAAACCGCTTGACGTCCTCCCTGTCAAAGAGATCTTCGGGCGTCGTCAGGGAGTTGCCGATCGATTTGAGATCGCGCGACTCCGTTTCGACGGGAGAGTCGTCCTCTCCCCGCGCATACGAAAGGAGCAGGGCGCCCCGCTTTCCGAGCAATCCAGTCATGCGCTCCTTGCTCTGTTTTGCAAGATCGCCGATCGTATGCACGCCCGCCTTCGCCAGCGTCTGTTCGGTCGCCTTGCCGACGTAGAGCATGGCAGAGACGGGCAGCCGATACAATTTCTCGCGGTAATTTTCCCGCGTGATCTCCGTCACCGCGTCGGGCTTTTTGAGATCGGAAGCGATCTTGGCGAAGACTTTGTTGAAGCTGACGCCGACGGAGACCGTCAGCGAAAGCTCCGCCTTGACCGTCTCTCTGATGCGCTCGGCTATTTCTCTTCCCGTCCCGAAGAGATAGTCGCTCTCGGTCACGTCGAGGAAACACTCGTCGATGCTGAACGCTTCTATCTTGTCCGTAAAGCGCGCATAGATCTCCCTGACGCGCTTCGAATAATCCGCATATTCCTTAAAGTGCGTGCCGCAGAGCACCAGAGAAGGGCACTTTTTCTTTGCGGAAAAGACCGTTTCTCCCGTGCGTATGCCGTAGCGCTTGGCGAGTTCGTTTTTTGCGAGCACGACGCCGCGGCGCGCCTCGACGCTGCCGCAGACCGCCATGGGCACCTCCCGCAGTTTCGGCTGAAAAATACATTCGACGGACGCGAAATAGTTATTCAGATCGGAATGCAATATCACGCGGTCTTTCATACCTTTATTATAACTCCCCCTTCTCCTCTCCAAACGCAGAAAGACAAAAAAGCCCGACTTGACGAGCAAATCGGGCAAAAAACGCTTATTTTTGTTGTAACAGATACCACTGCACCGCAACGATGGTCTTGGCGTCGCGTATTTCACCGCGTCCGATCATGTCCGTGACGCAATTCAGCTCGCGCCATTCCACGTTCAGAAACTCTCCCTCGTCGAGATGCGCCTGTCCGTCCGCCGCCCCTTCGGCACAGTAAATATAGATTTTTTCGTCCGTGTAGCCGGGGGTGGGATACAGCGTGAACAGATGGCGCAGGGAAGCCGCTTCTATCCCCGTCTCCTCCTTGAGTTCCCTCGCCGCCGTGAGTGCGGGATCTTCCCCGGGATTGAGTTTCCCCGCGGGAATTTCTAAAATTTCCTCGCCGTAAGCGTAACGATACTGTCTGACGAGCAAAACTTTTCCGTCCCTGACGCAGAGCACGCTCGCGCCGCCGGGGTGTTCGACGACTTCGCGCTTGCAAGGTTTCCCGTCGGGGAGCTCAGCGTCGTCCACCCTGAGATTGATGATCTTGCCGTTGTAAAGATAGTGCTTTTCCTTCGTCGTCTCTTTTAAGTTCATAACTTTAACCTCGCCGTGATCTCGCAGATCTTCTTCAGATCGTCCGTGTCGATTCCGACGTAATTTTCGGCAAACGTGTAGCCGATGAGAAGGGTCTTGAAGGTCTTATAGTCCTCGCGCGAGAGCATATCGCACATGGCGTGCAGGAGCGTCGCCATTCCGTAGCGGCTGTCCGCGTCTTCCACGAGCCTGCCCACCGTCTTTCTCAAACGCACCACGGTCGCGCGCAGCTCCTTCAAAAGCGCGCTGCGCTCGTCGCGCTCCGCAGGCGTGTCGTACTGATTGACCTCGATGTTTTTGTTTTTGAGCGCCTGTCTGACCGCGTTCTTAAAGGGCTTGATGAGCTGATTGACGAACGCCGTATAGCCCTCCGTATAGCTTCCGTCCGCATAGAAAAACTCCTGCAGGAATTTATTGAAATCCATCTCCCCGGTATCGAAATCGACGAGCAGACAGAAAATAAAGGCGATCTGCTCCTCTAAGTCTTCGGGCAGGATGAGCACCTTCTTGTTGATCGAGCCGTCAGGCGCCGCGGCGATATAAACCTCTTTCGCCCTTGCATAAGAAAACGCTTCCGTTACCTGTTTGAACAGCAGACACAGTTCTTCGCTGACGGAAATGCTCTTGAGAAGTTCGGAAATTTTTGTTTCGGCGAGAATGAATTTGGAATGAATGAGATCGTCGCAACGCGCCATGAATACGGCGACTTCGGCTTTGACGTCCGCCATGCCTCCTCCTTTTTGTCAAAATAGACATGTTTTTTCGTACTGTCTATCATTATAGCACAAATTTTGAAATTGTGAAATAATTTTTTCGAAAATATCTTGATTTTATAAAAAGATTTGGATATAATATAGGAAAAATAAATTTCGGAGGTTTTGACCTATGAAGTCGATTATCATTTCTCTTGAAATGGCGCAAAAAGTAAAAGAATTCGTTGACATCACGCAGTCCTACAAGTGCGAGATCTTGCTCAAGAGCGGCAAGTATGTCGTAGACGCAAAGTCTATCCTCGGCATCTTCTCTCTGGATCTTTCCAAGCCCGTAACGGTTGAAATCTACAGCGACGACTGCGCGGACATTCTTGAAAAATTGAAGTCGTTTACCTGATTCAAGAAACATAACCATTCCGAAAAATCCGCTTAAACGATTTGAGCGGATTTTTTGAGGTTACAGAAGCATCCAAAATACGTTAAAAGGAGTCACGAATGCAAATCAAAGGCGAAACTTCCGTCAATAAGCTCATTCTTCTCTTTGTCTTCGACAAAATGGAGAGCGCGTTGACGGAACGGATCATCATAGACATCTGTTCTTCCAGCAATGACTGGATCAACTACATAGATTGCGTCTCATTGATCCAAAAGCTGGAGAGCGACGGTTTCATTTGTCTTGTCAATGCAGGCGACGACCCCCTTTACACGATCACCCCGGACGGCAGAGAGAGTTTGGCGAACTTCTACATCAACATTCCCAAGAGCGTGCGGGAAGAGATATCGACGTTTGTCAAACTCAACAAAGAAAAATACCGCACCAAACAGGAGTGCCGCGCAGACTATTATCAGAACAAGGACGGAACCTATACGGTATTTTTGCGGATTCTCGCCCCCGTGCAACCCGCACTGGAGCTTAAATTCGTCATTCCGGATCGTAAAACCGCGCAAAACATTTACAAAAAATGGGCGGACAAGGCAGGCGATCTCTATACTGCCATTTACGAAAATCTTGTAGACTAATTTCAGTGAGGTATTTATGTACACATATTCCACAAAAGGAACTTGCTCCCGTCAGATCATTTTCGACGTAGACGAGGAGAACAAAGTCCGCAACGTAAAATTCATCGGCGGATGCAGCGGAAACTTGCAGGGCGTTGCAAAGCTCGTCGAAGGCAGACCCGTCGACGAAGTAAGGACGCTTTTGCGCGGAATCAAATGCCGCAACAACACGTCCTGTCCCGATCAGCTCTCTCAGGCGCTGGACGAATATTTGAAACAGCGCTCTCAACAGCAATGAAAAAAACCTTCGCAAACCGCGAAGGTTTTTCTTTTTGTCTGTTGGCGTGATTCCGCCTTTCCGATGCGTCCGCGGCGGCATCGAAAAAGAGAAGCTGCTCACTCACTCCAAATTCTCGCGGATGGCATCCACGGGTGACTTTCTTGCCGTCCTGTAAATGGGAATGACGGACGCTATCACCGAAATAACCAAACTCAGCGCAAATATAAACGCTACCGTCAGAATATCGAACCTGAGAAGGATGATCCCCTTTGCAATTTCTTCCAGCGAATGATTGAAGGAGAAAGACAGGATACCGCATAGGACGCTTCCGAGCAGACTTTGCAGAAGAGACAGACACAAACTTTCAAGAAGATATATTCGGACGACGTCTCCTTTCGACGCGCCGAGCGCCCGCAAAATGGCGACTTCTCCCTTTTTTTGGCGAATGGAAAAAGAGATCAGCTGACCGATCAGCAGAACGGAAAAGACGCCGAGCGCAATGCCGAGTCCGATAAAGACTTTGCGCAACTCCAGCAACTCGGATATCGCGGAAAAAAACGCCTGCGCGCCGTCGGAATGGAAGGAATACACCTCCTTCGTCGCTTCGTAAAATGCCCCGAGTTTATCATTGTAACCGTCCGCCACTCCGTAAACAACTATGTCGGAAGCCGAGGCAAACAGCTCTTCGGAAACAAAGATTTTGTCGTGATAACCCATGACGTCGTTCGATGCGTGCTCTCCGCTGCAATGATCTTCCAAAATCCCCACGATCGTCGCCTGTATCTTTTCCTCTCCGAAACAGATCGTCAGGCGATAATCTCCGCCGATCAGCTCCTCTTCGGATGCGACGTATCTGCCCCCCGCCTCGTCGCGGTTTGCAATATCGAGAGGATCAAAATAATACCCGATGTAATCATAATACCCGCAGGATACGATCGCATCCGCGATGCAGGAAGAAACGGCGACCTCTTCTCTGTTTTCAGGCAGTCTTCCCGAAAGAGAGACTCCCGCCTGCTCGACAAAATCGGTTCCGATGCAGCTGAGATAACCCGGCGCTCTGAGGATTCCCTCGGAAGACAAGCGATCGGGCTGCCACAAAAAATAGGGATATTCCATAAAAAACGTGTTGCCCGCGCGCAACGCCATCAAACTGCCGTCTGCGCGCTCGTTCAGCGTATCAAACTCTTCCGCCGTCATCGGCGTATTGATGGTATAATCCTCCGCAAACAATACTTCTCGATAAGACCTTTCCTCATCAAACCGATAGGCGGAACTTGCCGCGCCGCAAAGTCCCAGTCCGACTGCCGCCAAAATGGCGGTGATCGCCAATCGGATCGGCGAAAGAACCAGTCCGCGCAATCCGAATTTTGCCGCTGTCACCGTCGATAGTCTCATATGTGCCCCCTTATTTTTTCGTTGTCCCATTCAAAAGGAATTTCATACCGAGGATTGCCTCTTTTCCGACTTTTCTTCCTTTTTTCCGCCTGCAAAGTTCAACTTGCCGAGAAAACAGAGCAGCGCCGCTCCCGTGATCGCCAATGCGCTCAGCCCGCAGCCGAGCAACAGCAATCCGCTCTCTAAGTTTATCCCTTGGTAATAGATCTCGGGTATTTCAAGATTATAAGTCTCCACCCATACCTCTCGATACGAAATACGGAAAAGAGGCGGCGCCCCCATCACGCACAATCCTGTGCTCAGCATTAGCACAAGCAAGAGCAGCACCGCGATCGGCGCTATGTAAGATAGCAAAATCTTCCGCTTGCCCGCGCCGAGCGAGCGCAGCAACATAATCTGCTTTTCCCCTCGCTTCATCGTCTGCACGAACAGAAACGCCGACAGCAATACCGAAAGCGGCACAAACAAGATCAGAAAATTTTTCATCTGAAGAAGTCTGCTCACATAGGAGGAAGTAAGCACTTGCCGTACTACGCCAAAATAAAGAGCAACATGCAACTCTCTGTCTTCCCTTATTTCACTCCAGCTCATTCCTTGCATGAAGCGCGTCCCGATGTCGAAATATGCCTCCTGCAATTCCGCCGACGAATTCTTCAGCACCGTTACGCCCGAGCAGTATTGCTCGGGCGGATTCGCGCGGCGGAAACATTCCTCGCTCACGATCACGCTGAACAGCGGCACATATACATCCGGTCGGTAACAATAGTACCCGGCATCGTCGAATTTGTCACCCACCAAATACCAAAACAGATCTTCTTCCGCCTGCAGGATACCTACCACCTTCACCCGTCCGACGGGTTCAAAGAGCAACTCCTTCCCGATCATTTCCTCGGGACTGCCGATCTCTTCCTTCTCGCCGTCCACGCCGTTCCGATATCCGTAGCTGTGAAACGTCA
>CALVME010000013.1 GCA_944342055.1 uncultured Clostridia bacterium
TATTGAGTTTGCGCGCAATGCCTTCCGCCAAAGCTCTGTTGGAGTTCCCCGAAAAGAGCTTGATTTCGTTTCCGTGCGTAATCATTGCGTACCTTCCTTTATTTGATTTTCCTATGCGTTTCGGTCAGACGGGCCCGCCTGACCGTCCTTCATTTCCATTTTAACTTTTTTTGCGCCGCAAGTCAATCGTTTGCCGATTCATTTTGCGTTTCTTTCCTCGTTCTTTCCCGCATTTGCACGAAAAAGGAAGTAAGGATATTCCTGCACTCCTCTTCCAGCACGCCGCCAGTCACGGGGAGCGTATGATTGAGCAGATTCGCGGAAGCGAGCTGTTCGGTCAGCGACCTGCCCTTCTGCTCGTATGCGCCGAACCAGATCTTGCCGATGCGCGCGTTGAGCGCCGCGCCCATGCACATGGGACAAGGCTCCAGCGTCACAAACAGTTCGCATTCGGGAATGCGCCAGCTTCCCTGTTTTTTGCAGGCTTTGTCGATCGCCTCGATCTCGGCGTGCGCCGTCGCAAGCTGAAGTTTCGTGCGGCGGTTGTGACCTCTGCCGATGACCTTGTCTCCGCAAACCACGACCGCGCCGATGGGGACTTCTCCCTCCTCCCGCGCCTTTTCCGCCTGACGAAGCGCCTGCTTCATGAATTTTTCTTCTCTCGTCATATCACACGTTTCGGCATTCGCAGAGCGCGCGCACGCCGTCCTTATTCTTTCGATACAGTTTTCCGACCCTGGAAGCGCCGATGGGATGCGCCCACTCTTCCTTCCCGATCTCTATCGTGAAGGAAGGTACGCCGAGCTTCTCCGTACACCAATCCTTATAGCCGCCCGCGCTCACGCCGTCGCTGAGCGCATAGCCCGTCGCTTCGAACAGCAGTTGCGCGAGCGAGAGATCGCGCTGCTCGTCGGCTTTCTCCTGATAAAAACGCCAATAGATCACTTCGCCCTTCGCGTGGTAACTGAGCGTAAACGTCGGGCGGACGGAGAGCGTAAACGCCGCAAGCGCCCTCGTCTCCGGTTCGGAAAACGGTGCCTCCCCGACGTATGAGGAAGGCGCGGGAGAGAACACGTTGCTCCGACCCGTTCCCCAGCGCGCGGGAAAATTCACGTTGAGATCGACCGCGCGCGCGTTCGCCTTCCACTGCGAAAAATCCGCGCCGCCGTTGATCTGCAAGAGATCTCTGCGCAGATACAGCGCTTCGACGCTCCTTGCGCCGCGCTGACAAAGTTCCGCCCCGTCCGGATTGACGAGCGGGACGTACCACACCCCGCCGCGCACCTTCCGTCCGATGAGTTTCAACACAAGCAGAGCCGTGACCCATTCTCTCGCGTGGATGCCGCCCTGCACGATGCCCTCTTTGCCGTGCTCTCCGACAAAAAAGGCGTAGATCGAGCGCCCGAGGACGCTGTAGCCGATCACGCGCTTCTCGCCGCGATACCTTGCGTAAAATCTCACCACCCGCTCATATGCCGTCACAGAGACAGTATATGCGCCTTACTTGTGATAAGTACTGCCCGTATTGATCATGAACGCGCGGTACACCTGTTCGAACAGGATGACGCGCATGAGCTGATGCGGAAACGTCATGTCCGAAAAAGAGACGCGCAGATCCGCCGCACGCTTGAGCGATTCGTCCAATCCGCAGGAGGAACCGATGACAAAGGTAACCTCTCTGCCCGCGTCCGTCAGCTCCTTGAGCTTCGCCGCAAACCCTTCGGAATCGTACTTTTTGCCCTCGACGGCGAGCGCGACGACAAAGCCGCGGCATTGTCTTTTGAGGAGCGCCGCCTCCTCCTTGAGCGTGGCGCACTCCGCCACCTCGCATAAGGAAACGTCCGCAAAGCGGGAGAGACGCTTCTGATACTCCGCCACCGCGTCCCGATAAAAACTTTCTTTGAGCTTGCCGACCACGGCGAAATGAATTTTGATCACGACGCCACCGACAAGGCGAGGCTTGCGACCCAGGAGACCGCGCAGACGATCACGCCGATCGCGGAAGCCAGCAAAAACGCCTTCCTGTTCCCGTTTCTTTCCTTATCTTTGCGCCCCTGCAGGCAGAGCAGGACGACGCAGGCGACAAACAGGACAAGGGAAACGATCGTCGCCGCCGTGCTCCAGGGTCCCGTGAGCTCATCGATCCCGAAGCGAGCCAGGATCACGACGGCGGCATTGTTCAAAAAATGCACGACGACGGTGGGCAAAATGCTGCCGCTCCGACAGGCGATGAGCGCAAAGACGCAGCCGCAGACGAACTGATAGAGCGTCTGCGCGGGATTCTGATGAAAGAGCGCGAAAAAGAGGCCGTTGACGAGGACGCAGAAAACCATGCCGCACGAGCGGGTAGATTGCACCATAAAGCCGCGGAAGATCAACTCCTCGCACACGGCGGGGAGCACGGCGACCACGAACAAGGTCAGAACGAGCCACCACCCTTCCGTAGGCGGAAGCGCCGCGACCGTCGGCTCATAGCCGAACCAATCCCCCAGCTTTTCGATGAAAATGAGGTTGAGATCGGAGAGTCCGAAGAAAATGCCGATCTGCAAAATCAGAGCGATGAGAAAGTATTGCGGTCTGCATCCGCGCACGCCCGCATCCCGCAAGGAGATCTTCGTCTTTGCAAAATACGCGACGAGCACGATTGCAAACGAGACCTGCGTCAGAAGATATTGCGCATAGAGATACCAGATCTCCTCCGTCGGCGATTCGAGCCCCGCGATCGCGATCGCGAACACGAGCGTGACGAACACGGGCAAGATCGTGCTCAGCGAGAAGACAATGCCTCCGTCTTTTTCCTGTAACAAGCGTTTCATGGGAAATATTATACCCGAAATTTCCAAATTCGTAAAGAAAAAACTTTCCCTTTTCTTGAAATTTCTGTTATAATAGAGACGGAGGCTTTGCTTATGAGAAAAATCGACACCCAATCGATTGCTGATACCGTCTATCGCCTGGCGCTGCGAGCCTGCCGCTCGCTGACGCCGTCCTGCCTTGCCGCGCTCGAACGCGCAGAGAAAACAGAAACTTCGCCCGCCGCACGCTTCGCGCTGCAGACCTGCCTCAAAAACGCAGAAGTCGCTGCCGAAGAATGCATGCCCGTCTGCCAGGACACAGGCATGGCAGTCGTATTTTTATCCGTCGGTCAGAACGTCGCGCTGAGCGGAAAACCGCTTGCGGAGGCAGTCAACGACGGCGTGCGCCGCGCTTATCTCGACGGCTACTTCCGCAAAAGCGTATGCGACCCGCTCACCCGCCGCAACACGGCGGACAACACGCCCGCCGTCATACATACCGAGATCGTCGCGGGAGACAAGATCGAGATCTCCTTTCTGCCCAAGGGCTTCGGAAGCGAAAACATGAGCCGTTTGTTCATGCTCACCCCCGCCGTCGGCGTCGACGGCGTTCTCGACGCGGTCGTCTCTGCCGTTCGGGACGCAGGCTCCAAGCCCTGTCCCCCCGTCTACGTCGGCGTGGGCATCGGCGGCACCTTCGACACCGCGGCGCTGCTCGCAAAAAAAGCGTTGCTGCGCGACGTGGGAACGAGAAACGAGAGGGAGGACGTCGCGGCGATCGAAGAGACGCTGCTCGAACGCATCAACGCGCTCGGGATCGGAGCGCAGGGATTCCACGGCGACACCACGGCGATCGGCGTCTCTTGCGAGATCACACCCACCCACATCGCGGGGCTGCCCGTCGCGGTCAACATGCAATGCCACTGCGTACGCGCGGCAAAGGAGGTATTATGAGACGTCTTACTCTGCCGCTCACCCCTGAAACCGTCGCCTCCGTCCATGCGGGCGAAGCCATCCTGCTCAGCGGCGTCATCTATACGGCGCGCGACTGCGCGCACAAGCGCATCGTCGCGGAACTCGACCGTTTGCCCTTCCCTATCAAAGATCAGATCATCTACTATGCAGGTCCCTGCCCCGCCCCCGAAGGCAAGGCGAGCGGCTCCTGCGGACCGACCACGAGCGCGCGCATGAATTCGTTCGCGCCCGCCCTGCTCGACGCGGGGCTCGGCGGTATGATCGGCAAGGGCGAAATGAGCGAAGAGGTGCGCCTCGCGCTCAAGCGCAACAAGAAGATCTATTTTGCGGCGATCGGCGGTGCGGGTGCGCTGTACGGCAACGCCATCGAGCGCTCGGAATGCGTCGCCTATCCCGATCTTCTGTCCGAAGCCGTCTACCGCCTCACCGTCAAAGATTTGCCCGTCATCGCGGCGATCGACGCGGAGGGAAATTCCATTTACGATCAAAAAAACCGTTCGTGACGCGACGGAAAAGACGAAAAAAGAGATGCAAACGCATCTCTTTTTTGTTTGATTGTGGCAAAGCCGAAGCAAAACCGCCATCCCACCCCTTCACTTTGCGGAGACATAACCCGACTCCACGGTGATCACGCAGTAATAATTCGGGTATGTCTTCCAGACTTCCTCTCGGACGCGCTTTCGGATCTCCGCTTCCGTCAGTTTGTTTTCTGCCGAATGCACACAATCGAAAATGAGGTTGGTATGCGTCTTGCCTTTCACGATGCGCAGATCGTGAATGGCGAGATCGGGATCGATCGAACGCACGAGATCGGACAGCCAGCGCCGCATTTCCCCGACGCTGTCGTCCACGGAGATCGGGTCGTAATGCAACACGAGGTGCAATCCGTCGTTTTTGAGAAAATCCCGTTCGATCGTATCAAGCACGTCGTGACTGTCGAGCGGATCGGCTTCCGCGGACATTTCGACGTGCGCCGAAGCGAATCTTCTGCCCGGTCCGTAGTCGTGCACCATCAGATCGTGCGTGCCGAGCACGCCGGGATACCCCATGATCTTGTCGTGAATGTGCCTCACTTCCTCCGCACTCGGCGCCTTACCGAGGAGCGGGTCGAGCGTATCCTTCACGATGCCCGCGCCGCTGTACAGAATGAACAGCGCGACGGCGACGCCCATCCACGCGTCGAGCTCCACAGACGTGTAGTGCGACACGAGCATGGCGATCAGCACCGCGCTCGTCGCGACGACATCGTTCCTGCTGTCGGCGGACGAGGCGAACAGCGTCCCCGAAGAGATCGCTTTGCCCATGCGCCGATAGAACACGGAAAGCCAGACCTTGATCGCGATCGAGGCGATCAGCACGCCCACCGTCAACCAGGAAAATTCCACCGCTTCCGGCGAGATAATCTTGCCGATCGAGGATTTGAGCAGTTCCACGCCGATGACGATGATGAGAATGGAAACGATGAGCCCCGAAAGATATTCGTAGCGCGCGTGTCCGTAGGGATGATCTGCGTCCGCGGGGCGGCTCGCCATGCGGAAGCCGAGAAATCCCACCAAGGATGACGCCGCATCGGACAGATTGTTGATCGCGTCCGCCTGCACGGACACGCTCCCCGCCAGAAAACCGACGGTAAATTTCCCCGCGAACAGGAACAGATTGCAAATAATGCCGACGATGCCCGACAGTTTCCCATAAGCCGTGCGCACGGCGGGCGATTCGGTATCTTTGTAGTTTTTGACAAACAGTTTCGGCAACAGCATGAAACGATGCACTCCCGTTCAAAATAGAATTTTATTATATCATATTTGCCGAACATGCGCAACGGTTCTCGCGCTTTCGCGAGGTTTTTTCTTTCTGCGTTTTTCCGCGTTAAGCGTCGGCTTCCAACAGCTCGAGCACGGGATCGACGATCGCTCCGTCCGCGCGCAGCGCCCTCAGTTCGGATTCGATCTTCAGAAAGCTCTGTCCGCACTCCGCCTTTTTGACGGCGGCATACATCTGCTCTTTGAGCGCGAACGGAATCTCCGCCCTGTTCAGATAGGCAAACGTCCTCCCGACGACGTCGTTTTTCGCGTGGCAGACGTTTGCAAACGCAATCTTCACTTCCTGCCCGATCTCCGCCGTCAGGCAGATCACCGTCGCCGAGAGCGCCGCGTCGTACTCCCGTTCAAACGCCTCCGTCGGCGCGCCGCCGTACGTTACGGAAACGTCGCCGCCCGCGACGCCGCGGAAGAAGATGCGATACGTCCTCTCTTGCGGCAACACGGATAGATTCCCCCGTGCCGCGCCGATCGTGAAGACGCTCCTGCCGTCCTCCTCCGAAACGGAAAAAGTCGTCTCCGCACAGGCGGCGTATCCGTCCCCTTCGTCCTCGCGCAGGGTGAACGCGCCGCTCTTTCCCAAAAATGCGTGGATCTCGAGCGCGGCGGGGTTGTCGAGTGCGTTGCCCGACTTTCTCCCGTCCAGCGGCAGGATGCCGCCCTCCCTGAGAAAGACGGGGACGTGCGCCGTTTCGCGGTTGAGCGTCATTCTTCTCCCGCCCGAATAGATGAGCCCCGTGAACAAATCCGCCCATCTCCCTTCGGGAAGCCATGCGTCGAACTGCGCCATGCCGCTCCGCCTGTCGCGCGGCCGCGTGATCGGGCAGACGAGCAACTCGGAACCGAAATAATATTCGTTCGGCACGGAATAGGCGACCTCTTCCATGGGATGCGCGTAATACATGGGCTGTACGAGAGGCACGCCTTCAAACGCCGCGCGATAATTCATGCAGTTGAGATACGGAATGAGCCGATGCCGCAGGCGGAGATACCCTTTCATGATCTCCTCCGCGATGCGGTTATACCGCCACGGCTCTTTGCCGTTGAACTCGCTGCAAGTGCTGTGCAGGCGCAGAATGGGCGAAAATACGCCGAGCTGAAACCAGCGGACTTCGAGTTCGTCGTCCTTTACGCCGAGCATATGCCCGCCGATATCGTGGCTCCACCAGCCGTAGCCGATGTTGGACGCCGTCGCCGTAAAATAGGGCTGAAAATCGAGGCTCTCCCACGAGATGACGGTATCCCCCGAAAATCCCGTCGGATAGCGATGGCTTCCGGGGCCCGCATACCTCGAAAAGATGAGCCCGCGCCTGCCGTCCCTGCAACTGTCCAGATAGTGGCAATGATTGAGCAGCCAAAGGGGATCGAGCCCCTTTACGCCCGAGTTGCCGCCCTGCTGCCAGTCTATCCACCAAAAGTCCACGCCGCGCCGCTCGAGCGGGTGATGCACGCAGGAAAAGTATCCTTCCATGAACTTCTTGTCGGCGGGACGGAACGCGACGGGATCGCCCCGCTCCGCATCTGCGCCCATATACTTTGCAAAGGCGGCATAGCACTCCTCATAGGCGCGCACGCCGTCGGCAGGATGCACGTTGAGCGTCACCTTGAGCCCCTTGCCGTGCAGAAAGCGCATAAAGGCGTCGGGATCGGGGAAAAGTTCCCTGTTCCATGTATATCCCGTCCAGCCCGTGCCGTATTTGGGATCGACTTCGGTGATGTGCCAGTCCATGTCGATGACCGCGACGGTAAAGGGAACGTCCTCCCTCTCAAAGCGCTCGATCAGCTCCTCGTATCCCTTCTGCGTGTACCGATAATAGCGGCTCCACCAGTTGCCGAAGGCATATTTCGGAAGCAGAGGCACCCCGCCCGTCAGCTTGTAATAATCTTTCAGGCAGGCGAGATAATCCCTGCCGTAGCCGAAAAAGTAAATGTCCTCCGCCTCTGCGTCCCTGCGCGGGCAGACCCATCCGTCTTCGCCGATGAGACAGGATCCCTTGTCGTCGATGAGTGAAAATCCGAACTTGGACAGCACGCCGTGTCCGAGCGGGATCGCGCCGTTCGCCTCGTCGAGCGTCCGCGCCGTTCCGCGCAGATCTCTCGGCTCGTCACCGTAATGCCAGACAGCAGAAAACCCCTCATACCTGCCGCACACGTCGATGCGCAGCCCTTCGGGCGAAAATTTCCGTTTGTCGTAAGTGAGCCTCAGCCCTTCCGTCACGACCTGCAATTCTTCTTCCGATTCGATGCACCGATAAGGTGGCACGTCAAACTCCCGATTGACGACGACCTGCGTCGGCGCATCCGTAAACTCCCCGCGTTCGCTGTACTCCAGCCGCACGAGATAGGGCGTCAGAACCGTAATGCGGTAGCGTTCCCCGCAAATCATCGCTTTCGTCCTTGCCTTTCCGTTCATCTTTTCCTCCCTCGCGCCGCTTTCCATGCGGCGCCCGCTCCTTTCGTCTCCTTTCTTTTTGCTTCACGCCCGCTTTTCATGCGCTTCGAGAAGCAGCATCTTCGCCTCCCAAGGGCGCAGGTCATCCCCTTCGCCGGACGGGTAGTTGCCGATCAGCGCCTTCGCGCTCCGCCACTCCGAGGGCAAAGCCCACTTCACGTTTTCGCCGCTGAAATTGCAGACGACGAGGAGGGTCTGCCCCGCCGCCTCGCGGCGATAGACGAACAATTTCGGGTGCTCCTCTTCCAGCAGCGTGAAATCTCCCTCCGCGAAGACGGGATATTCCTTTCGCAGGGCGATGAGTCGGCGATAATAATGGAACACCGAATTTTCGTCCTCCGTCTGCGCCGCGGCGTTGATCTCCTTATAATTCGGATTGACCGCGATCCACGGCTCTCCCGTCGTAAAGCCTGCGTTTGCGGACGCGTCCCACTGCATGGGCGTGCGCGCGTTGTCGCGGCTGCGCGCATAGAGGGAAGCCATAACGTCCGCCTCGGGAATGCCCGCCGCGATGCGCTCCGCATAGGCGTTGCGCGTCTCGACGTCACGATATCCCGAAATGGGCAGCCGTATGTTCGTCATGCCGAGTTCTTCGCCCTGATAGACATACGGCGTCCCCTGCATGCCGTGCAGCATCGTCGCAAGCATCTCTGCCGACTGCACGCGGAACGCGCCGTCGTCCCCCCAACGCGATACGATGCGCGGCAGATCGTGATTGTCCAGAAACAAGCTGTTCCAGCCCTTGCCGTGCAGCTCCGTCTGCCACCGCGCAAAACAGCGCTTTAAACGGACGAAAGGCAGAGGCATCAGATCCCACTTGCTCTTCCCGGGCTGCTGATCGAGGCAGATATGCTCAAACTGAAAAACCATGGAAAGTTCGCTGCCGTCGGGAGCGCTGTATGCTTTGGCACGCTCCGTATCCGCGCCCCATGCCTCACCGACTGTGACGAGGCATCCTTTCCTCTTCTGAAAGGTCTCTCTGCTCAATTCGCGCAGATATTCGTGCAGGCGCGGACCGTTCGCCGTAATATAGCGATCTGGCTCTTTGGCGATCTGATCGATGACGTCAAGACGAAACCCCTCCACGCCCTGCTCCATCCACCACAGGATCATGTTGTAAAGCTCTCTGCGGAGGGCGGGATTTTCCCAGTTGAGATCGGGTTGTTCTGGCGCAAACTGATGAAAGTAATATTGGTGAATTTCAGGCACCCAGGTCCATGCCGGGCCGCCGAAACAGGAGCGCATGTCGTTCGGCAGACGCTCGGGCGAACCGTCGCGCCAGACGTAATAATCGTGATAGGGATTTTCCTTGGAGCGCTTCGCCTCCAGGAACCAGCGGTGCCGATCGGAACTGTGATTGAGCACGAGATCCAAAAGAATGCCGATCCCCCGCTTCTTGCCCTCGGCAATGAGCTCTCTCATGTCTTCCAGCGTTCCGTAGGCGGGATCGATCGCGCGATAATCGGAAATATCGTAACCGTTGTCCACCTGCGGCGAAGCAAACACGGGAGACAGCCAGATGACGTCGATCCCGAGTTTCTGCAGATAATCGAGCCGCGAGATGATGCCCCGCAGGTCCCCCGTACCGCTCCCCGTGGTATCCTGAAAACTTTTGGGATAGATCTGATACGCGACGGCTCGTTTCCACCAACCCGGCTTTGTCTTATCCAACATATCCTTCCTCCTGACCTTTGATCGCGGGCGTCAGCCCTGCGTTTTCCGCTTCCTATAGTATAACAAAATCGGCGTTTCGTCAAGGGGGAAAATTTGAACGGCACTGATTTTTTGTATGATTACAATAGATGTGAGACAAAAAGAATAAAAAAAGAGTAACAAGCCAAGAAGTTTGTGATATCGTTTCATCACCACAAAAAAACTAAACAAACGAGGCTGTTACTCCATGAAAACTATATCACAAATCGCCCGCTTTCGTCAATCAGTTGTGCAATTTTCTTTTCATTTCGGCGTTTCTGCCGCCGTTCGCAGGTTTAACGTATCTCGCGCCTCGGTTTATCGCCGGCGATCTCGGTTCAACGGGCAAACTTCATCTCTTCAGGACAGATCCCGCCGTCCTCACCATCATCCCAACCAGCATTC
>CALVME010000014.1 GCA_944342055.1 uncultured Clostridia bacterium
GATCAGATCTCTAAATTGATTTTTTCGAAGTATAGCTCCGCACTTTTCTCTGTATGAATACCCGTATGAAAATTCCCTTTGCTGTAATATAGAAGAATTGCTCTGTAATTAGTCATTTGAGTTGTACTCCTTATTAATAATATACCATATTTTTTGCATAAATCAAGTGTTCAACTTGTGCGGAAAACAACTTTTTTTGCCTTTTTTTGCCCATTTTTGGCATAAAAAAAGGGCTTATCCCTTGTCGGGATAAGCCCAAAAACACAATATATAGTGTTATCTACTTGTTAGACCACAATTACTTGGACCTCGGACTACGGATATTAGCCTGAGCAGCCGCAAGACGTGCGATGGGCACACGGAACGGCGAGCAGGAAACATAGTCCAGACCGATCTGATGGCAGAACTCGATGGAGGAAGGATCACCGCCATGCTCACCGCAGATACCGCAATGAAGCTCGGGACGTACCTTCTTGCCCAGCGTAACCGCCATATCCATCAGCTTGCCTACGCCGATCGTATCGAGACGTGCGAACGGATCGGATTCGTAGATCTTGTTGGAGTAGTATGCGGGAAGGAACTTGCCTGCATCGTCACGGCTGAAGCCGAACGTCATCTGCGTCAGATCGTTGGTGCCGAAGCAGAAGAACTCAGCCTCTTTCGCGATCTCGTCTGCGGTAAGAGCCGCTCTGGGAATCTCGATCATCGTGCCGACTTCATATTTAAGCTCTACGCCGGAAGCCGCAATGACTTCGTCCGCCGTAGCGACGACGCTCTTCTTGACAAATGCAAGCTCTTTGACTTCGCCGACCAGCGGGATCATGATCTCGGGAACAACGTTCCAATCGGGATGACGCTTCTGTACGTTGATGGCTGCCTTGATGACCGCCTTCGTCTGCATGACCGCGATCTCGGGATAGGTAACCGTCAGACGGCATCCGCGATGACCCATCATCGGGTTAAACTCGTGCAAATCGGAAATGATCTGCTTGATCTGCGCGACCGTCTTGCCCTGCGCCTTTGCGAGCGCTTCGATGTCAGCCTCTTCGGTGGGAACGAACTCGTGAAGAGGAGGATCCAGGAAGCGGATGGTTACGGGCTGACCTTCCAGAGCCTCCATGAGACCTTCGAAGTCTGCCTGCTGCATCGGCTCGATCTTAGCGAGCGCAGCTTCTCTCTCTTCTACGGTATCCGAGCAGATCATCTCGCGGAACGCGCCGATTCTTGCGGGATCGAAGAACATGTGCTCGGTACGGCAAAGGCCGATACCCTGAGCGCCGAACGCAGCTGCCTGCTTTGCGTCGTGAGGAGTATCCGCGTTCGTTCTTACGCCGAGCGCCTTATACTTATCGGCAAGCGCCATGATTCTTCCGAAGTAACCGCTGTTGGGATCTGCGGGAACGGTCGGGATCTGGCAATCATAAATGGTACCCGTAGAACCGTCGAGAGACAGAGCGTCGCCCTCCTTGAATACCTTGCCTGCGAGGGTGAATTGCTTGTTCTCCTCATCCATCTTGATGTCGCCGCAGCCGGATACGCAGCAGGTACCCATACCGCGGGCAACGACTGCCGCGTGGGAGGTCTGTCCGCCGCGGACGGTCAAGATACCCTGAGCATACTTCATGCCCTCGATGTCTTCGGGAGAGGTCTCAAGGCGAACCAGGACGACCTTCTTGCCCTTCTTGCCTTCCTTCACTGCGTCTTCCGCCGTGAATACGATGATACCTGCGGCAGCACCGGGAGAAGCGGCAATACCCTTGCCTACGACGTTGTTCTTGTCAGCGTCTTTGAGCGCCTTGGGATCGAACGTGGGGTGCAGGAGCATGTCGAGGGACTTCGCGTCGATCTGCATCAGAGCTTCCTGCTCCGTGATCATGCCCTCGTCGATGAGGTCGCAAGCGATCTTGATCGCAGCCGCTGCCGTACGCTTACCGTTACGGGTCTGGAGCATGTACAGCTTGCCCTGCTCGATCGTGAACTCCATATCCTGCATATCGCGATAGTGGTCTTCGAGCGTCTTGCATACGCCGAGGAACTGTTCATATACATCAGGAAGAACTTCTGCCATTTTGGAGATGGGCATCGGGGTACGAACGCCTGCAACGACGTCTTCGCCCTGCGCGTTCATCAGGAACTCGCCCATGAGGCCCTTCTCACCGGTAGCGGGATTACGCGTGAACGCAACACCCGTGCCGCAATCGTCGCCCATGTTGCCGAACGCCATCATCTGTACGTTGACTGCGGTACCCCAGGAATAAGGGATGTCGTGGTCCATACGATAGACGTTTGCGCGGGGGTTGTCCCAGGAACGGAAGACTGCCTTGATCGCCTCGAAGAGCTGCTCCTTGGGATCGTCGGGGAAGTCCTTGCCGAGCTGATTCTTGTACTCTGCCTTGAACTGATTTGCGAGCGCCTTCAGATCGTCCGCATCCAGCTCTACGTCGTACTGAACGCCCTTCTCTTCCTTCATCTTATCGATGAGCTTCTCGAAATACTTCTTGCCGACTTCCATGACGACGTCGGAGAACATCTGAATGAATCTTCTGTAGCAGTCCCAAGCCCAACGGGGATTGCCGGATTTGGTAGCGAGGGTATTGACGACCGTCTCATTCAAGCCGAGGTTGAGGATGGTGTCCATCATGCCGGGCATGGAAGCGCGCGCACCGGAACGAACGGAAACGAGCAAAGGATTTTCCTTGTCGCCGAACTTCTTGCCGCAGATCTCCTCCATCTTCTCGATGTAGGTCATGATTTCAGCCTGGATATCGGGGTTGATCTGACGTCCGTCTTCATAGTACTGCGTGCAAGCTTCCGTAGAGATGGTGAAGCCCTGAGGTACGGGAAGGCCGATGTTGGTCATTTCCGCAAGGTTTGCGCCCTTACCGCCGAGGAGTTCGCGCATCTTCGCGTTACCTTCGGTAAAAAGGTAACAATACTTTTTTGCCATAAATCTTTCCTCCTGAATTCATTTCAAAGAAATGTTTTTTACAACACCTCTATTTTATAATAATTGCCGACAAATTTCAAGTACTTTGGCGTTATTTTTTTCCTTTTTACAAAAGTTTTTCGTTTTCGCCCTTCTTTCCGCTTCTTTTTCACAAAAAAAACGGCGGCAAACGAAAAAGACAGCCCTCAACGCGAGAGCTGTCGCAGATATTCCTTCAGACAGCGGGATCCGATCTCCGTCTTATAGGACAGATATTCCTTCAAAAGACTGAGAGCGCGCCGCTTGGTCTCCTCTTCGCTCTCCCCTGCGCCGCCGAAGCGCAGCCGCCGCAAAAGGAGATACGTTTCATACGCCGTCCCGACGCCCTTGGCGCACGCGGCGCAGGAAAAACTTCCCGTCGGAAAATAAAAGTACGTCTTCGGCGCCGTCAGTTCCCTGCCGCACAGAAAACACCGCCCCGTATCGACGGGAATGCCGCACTCGTCGAGGGCGCAGAGCAGATAGGCGGCGAGCGCCTCTTTCACGTCTCCCGCCGTCATATTGCGCAGCGCCTCCACCGTATGCAGAAAAAAATCGGTGCAGACGGCGCCCTCCGACGCCACGGCGTCCGCGATCTCCAAAACGGCGGAAGCGGGATAGATCGCCTCCGTCCAGAGCGCGAAAAAGCTCTCGTGACAGGAAGCGGAGACGAGCGTATGCCGCCCGCCGCGCTCCGCGAGCACGAATTCCGCAAAGCAAAACGGCTGCGCGGCGAAGCGAAGCTTTGCGCCCGCCTTTTTGACGCCGCGCGCCGCCACCGTGAGTTTGCCGTATTTCGCGGTCAGCACGGTGAGCAGTTTGTCGTTTTCTCTGTAATCGCGACTGCGGAGGACGAGTCCGTCTGTTTTTTTCTCCATCTTGCAATCGTTTGTAGAGCAGGTAATACGACAGATTGCCGCTCTCCTCAAAGAGTTCCCATGCGAGATTTTTCGGGTCCTTTTTTTCTCTCATGGCATCAGTATGTGCAGATCCGCCTCAAATATTTAGGCACATCCGCCCATATCTTGCAGAAAGGCATCACTCTTCGACATATTTCGTGATGTTTTCGCCGTTCTCCCACAGACGCTCCAGGCGATAAAAATCGCGGGATTCGTCGTTGAAAATATGTACGACGACGGCACCGTAATCGAGCACCGCCCACCTGCCTTCGCGGACGCCCTCCTTGCGCTCGGGCTCGAGCCCCGACCACTGCGAGAGGCGTTCGTCCACGTTGTCCGCGAGCGCGCGCACCTGCGTCGTGCTCCTGCCGCTCGCGATGACGAAATAGTCGCACACGACGGTCTTTCCGCCCACGTCCACGATCACGATGTCCTGTGCTTTCTTCTCGGAAAGCGCCTTGCAAACAGTATTTGCGAGTTCGATGCTTGTCATATTCTTTCCTCCTTGATCCATTGATACGTTTGTTCGGTCAGCGGATAGACGGTTCCGCCGCACTCGCGCAGATACGCGAGCTGTCGTTCGAGACACAGCGCGAGGCAGGCGTCTATGTCCCGATAAAAAAGCTGCCTGCATTCCTCGACGCCCGGATACGACCTGCCCTCTTCGAGCATATCCGCGAGGAACACGAGTTTTTCGAGCTCGCTCATGTGCGGGCGACCGCTCGTGTGATAGCGAATGGCGTTGAGCACGTCTTCGTCCGTCACGCCGAAGGCATGCTCCGCGACGTATGCGCCTGAAAACTGATGCAGAACGGGCGGCGGGCAGTCCGGGGGGACGAAGCCCGCAAGGTACAAACTGTCGGGCAGCAGATTTTTCGCCACGTCGTGCATGCCCGCAGCGAGCAGCGCCTTCTCTTCGGGAATACCCAGGCTCTCCGCCCGCGAAAGCGCCATGACCGCGACGCGGATGCTGTGCTCCCGCCGAGAAGGTTTCTCCAGGGCGAGGGCGCGGCAGAGCATATCGTCCCGATACACTCCCTCCGCTTCGAGATAGGCTGCGACCTTTTCGCCCGTGAGCGCCGAGACGTCTCCTCCCAGCGCGGCGATCGCGCGGATCTTCGTCGAAGACACTGGCGCTCCCACGAAGGGCACGACGGAAAACCCGCAGCCGAAGCGTTCAGAGAACGCGGACTGTCTCCCTTCGAGCGCAGTCAGTTCCTCCGCGCGCGCGCCGACCGCGAGCCTGACGTGCGAGAGAATGTCCTGCGGCTCCTTCCAGTGCGGGAAAAAATCGAGCATGTCCGTCCCCATCACGAAGTAAATTTCGGCGTCCGGATAGAGGGCGCGAAAATGTCGGCAGGTCAGATAGGAATAGCTCGTCCCGCCCGCCTCGATCTCATAGTCACACACCTCCTCCTTCTCCTGAGAAAAGGCGAGGCGGCACATGGCGAGCCGATGCTCCGCAGAAGCGACGCGCCTTCCCTGCTTGTGCGGCGAGAGGAAGGTAGGCACGACAAACAGCCGATCGAGCGAGAGCGCGTCGATCGCCGCCGATGCGAGCGCGACGTGTTCGCTGTGGACGGGATCGAACGTCCCGCCGAAAATACCGATTTTCATCATAATTACCGTTTTTTTTGTTTTATAAGTATAAATTCCGAGGCGACGGGCAATCATCCGATACATGAAACGCACGCAGATCCCCCTCTATTCGGATACAGTTTTTGCATTTTTGGCGAGCTTTTTCTTCGCCTTGTGTCTTTTTTCTTACCTCGACTTCGCGCTTTGGGCGACGATCGCCGCCTCCTCGGTGTGCGCAGTCGCCTTCGCCGCGCTCTGTTTTTTATACCTGCGCGGCAAGCTGGAGACGAAATACCTGCTCGCCAAGGACGAAGCGGAGAAAAACAAACTCATGCTTCACCTCGCCCTCGACGCCCCCGAAAACAACCGCAGGCTCTTTTCCAAGCTCCTCAAAGCCGAAGAGTACGGCGTAGAGCGCAAGAACGGCGCTCTGCTCGCGGGCGATAAGCTCATCTTCCTGCTCTTCACCATGCAGCCCGTCGGCGCGGACGAGGTCGCAAAGGTCATCAAAAAACCCTTCGAAGGGAATAAAGCGATCTACTGCAACGCCCTCTCGCCCGAAGCGGAGAAACTCGCAAAGCAATTCGGGCTCGAAGTCACGGAAGGACGGGAGGTCTATCTCCGTCTGAAAGCGGAAGAGCTCTTGCCAAAGACTTATCTCTGCGCCAAGCCGCCCGTCCGCACCTTCGGAGAGCGGCTGCGCGCCCTGTTTTCGCGCAGTCTGTCCCGCCCCTACTTCGTGTGCGGCGCGGGGCTGCTCGCCTTCAGCTTTTTCACGCAGTTCCGCCTATACTATCTGATCGCGGGGAGCGCCCTTCTCGCACTTGCCCTGCTCGTTCGCCTGTTCGGTCAGACGGCGGAGCACCGCAGGTAGCGCGGCGACGACGTCCGAAGCGGTCGCGGCATATTCGCCCAGCCGCGCCGCCGCCTCTTCGCCCGCCTTCCCGAGCACATACGCGCCGCACACCGCGCTTTCAAAGGGCGGCAGGCGGGACGCGAGCCCGCAGACGATCCCCGACAGCACGTCTCCCGAACCGCCCTTGGCGAGCGCGGGAGAGCCGCTCACGTTGAGCGCGGTGCGCTCCCCGTCCGTCACGACGGAGACCGCGCCCTTCAAAACGACGACGACCCCGTATTCCCTTGCGAACCCCTCCGCGACGGCGACGGGGTCTCTTTGTATCTCTTCGAGGGAAAGTCCGCTCAAACGCGAAAATTCCTTCGGATGCGGCGTCACGATGACGCGGCACGCCTTATTGCGCAAAACGTGCGTCCCGTACAGCGAGAGCGCGTTGAGCGCGTCGGCGTCTATGACGAGCGTCCCTTCAAAGCGGGAGAGCAGAAAACAGACGCGCCGATACAGTTCCCGCGTGGCGCCGCAACCCATGCCGACGGCGATCGCCCGCGCGCCGACGTCCTCCTTCCAGGGAGAGAGCAGGGCTTCGGGGAACTTGCCGATGTAATGCGGCAGCACCGCCTCGTCCGTGACGAGCTCGGCATACCCCACGCCCGTTCTGAGAAGCGCCGACAGGGACAGAAGGGCTGCGCCCGAGTACTGCATGCTGCCGCCCATGACGACCGCCTTGCCGAACGTCCCCTTATGCACGTTGCGCCTGCGCGGCGGAAAGAAGGGCGCGACGTCCTCTTCTTCGTAGATCGTTCTCCCCTCCGACGAGGGAATGCCGATATCCGCGACTTTGATCTTCCCGCACAGGTCGAGCCCGTCGCCCAGCACGCAGCCTTGTTTGATAAATGCGATCGCGAGCGTCACGTCCGCGCGCACCGCGCTTCCCATGACAAGCCCGTTGTCGCCGTTGAGTCCGCTGGGAATGTCTGCGGAAACGACGAACGCGCGCATGCGGTTGATCTTTTCGATCGCCTCGGCACAGCGCCCCTCTGTCTGCCGAGAGAGCCCCGTTCCGAAGAGGCAATCCGCGACGATGTCAAAGCGCCCTTCGGGCGCGGAAGAGACGATCTCCCCCGCGAAGCGCGCCGCATTTTCCACGCAATCGGCGCTTTTGGGCGGTTCGACCGCCCAAACGACGACGTTCGCCCCGTAAGAGCGCAAATATCTTGCCGCGACATAGCCGTCGCCGCCGTTGTTGCCGC
>CALVME010000015.1 GCA_944342055.1 uncultured Clostridia bacterium
AATAAGATATTTCACAACCGCTTTTATCTTCATATAGCTATTATAGCATAGTAATGGAACGAAGTCACCTGTATGGGGTTATAAAAAAAGAAATAATCCGAACGCTCCGCCGACTAAAATCGGTTTGAGGTTCGGATTATACTCGTTTGGCGCAGAGAAGAGGATTTGAACCTCCGGAGGCTTTTGACCTCACACGATTTCCAATCGTGCGCCTTAGACCACTCAGCCATCTCTGCAACAGCTTTTATATTCTATCGCATTCTTTTGAAAAAGGCAAGGATTTTTTCATACTATTTTGAAATTTTTCGGATATTTTTTTGAAGGCATGCAAATTTTATGAATCTTATCGGCGTAAGAATCGATCTCCTGCATGCGGAGAGCTTCTCCGCACAGCTTTGCCCTGTCTCTTCCCCGCACGACGAGAGGGAAAGCCGCATTCCCGAGTTCGGAGAGCAGAGGCGAGTCCTTTTTTGCCGCGAGCAGGTTGAGATAGAGCGGAGAAGACAGTGCGCGAGCGATGTCTTCCCGCCTGATGCCGAGCAGATTTTGCAATAAAATTCTGCGGATGCGCGCTTGCGTGTAGCGCTTTCCCGCTGCGGAGCGGACGAGCGAATCATAGTCCGTGCCTCGCAGGAGCTTGTGTTCCAGACCTTCCGAGCAGTCGGCGACGGCGCGCAGAGAGGAGCTGTCGCTTTTGGAGAGCGCGGTCATCGCCGCGATCTTGTAGCATTTGTCCGAAGGCAGGGGGAAATCACGCGCGACGAAATCGGGCACGTTGGCGCGGACAAAGGCTTCGTCCTCCCGATTGGCGCGAAGCGCGGACGCGGAGGCGTACGCATCCCGCTTTTCTCTTTCGTTGTAGCCGCCTCCCACCCGTCTGACTGGCAGGATTTTGATCTTTGCGCCCGCGTGCAGAATGGCTTTGGTGTATTCGAGAGCGAGGATGTCGTTGGGAGAGGCAAGAAGAGACGCGTCCATGTCGGAAGCTCTGGCTGCCCGCTCTCTTGCCGCGGCAAAGCCGAGCCCTCGATCGAGACATGTTCTCAGTTCTCTGCGGAAGGCTTCTCCCTCCTTTGAGAACGCCTCCGCCGCCCGATACAGGCTTTCTGCCGTCCCGCTCTCGCAGCCGAACGCGAGCGTTTCGACGGAGGGGATCGAGGACAGGATATGCACGGCGCCTCGGGCGAACGTCTCGGCTGAGGACGTCGCAAAGACGGCGGGAAGTTCGATGACAGCATCCGCCCCCCCTTCGAGCGCGTGCCGCGCCCTGGTGTGTTTGTCCAAAAGGGCGATGTCGCCGCGTTGCGTGAAATTGCCGCTCATCAGACATACGATGCCGCCCGGACGTTCGAGCCTGCGGATCTGTTCCAGAAGATAGCGATGCCCGTTGTGAAAGGGATTGTACTCGCAAATTACGGCGCAAATTTTCATATTTTTACCTCTCGCTTTCTTTACAAATAGCAAAATATGATGTATAATAAATATGTATGTACGGGAAACTATGCCTATTATAGACTATTTTTCCGCAGAAAGAAAGCATTTTTAAGGAGAAATGTTATGTCGTTGTTGGACGAAATCAAGGCAAAAGCAGCGTCGTTGCAAAAAACGATCGTCCTTTGCGAAGGCGAGGACAAGCGCGTGGTTGAGGCCGCGGCTCAAGTGACGAAAGAGGGGATCGCAAAAATCATCTTGATCGGCAACGAGGAAGAGGCGAAGCGCGTCGCTCCCGACGTCGATCTGACGGGGGTCACGCTCATCGATCCCGAAACTTCCGAAAAGACGGCGGAATATGCAAAGATCCTCTATGAAATCAGAAAAGCAAAGGGCATGACGGAGGAAGAGGCGAACAAGCTTGCGAGAGACAGGACGTTCTTCGGGGCGCTGATGCTGAAAGCGGGGGATGTGGACGGCTACGTCTCCGGCGCGTGCCATTCTACGGCAAACACCCTTCGCCCGGGTTTGCAGATCACCAAGACCGCACCCGGCACCAAGCTCGTTTCCAGCTGTTTTGTCATGATCGCTCCCGAAGGAGGAAACGCATTCTGCAAGGACGGCGCTTTCGTGTTCGCAGACTGCGCTCTCAACATCTGCCCCACGGCGGAAGAGCTCGCAGAGATCGCGATTTCGTCCGCAAAGACGGGTGCGGTGATCGCGGGCATCGAGCCGAAGGTCGCGATGCTCTCCTTCTCCACCAAAGGAAGCGGCAACGACTCCAAATATACGGATACCGTGTCTAAGGTCAAGGCTGCGGTGCAGATCGCAAACGAGAAGGCGCCCGAGCTCAAACTCGACGGCGAATTCCAGTTCGACGCGGCGCTCGTGCCCAAGGTGGCGGCGCTCAAAGCTCCGAACTCATCCGTCGCGGGCAATGCGAACGTGTTCGTATTCCCCGCCATCATCGCGGACAACATCGGTCACATGTTCGCGGAACGCCTGGGCGGTTTCATGGCGGTCGGTCCGATCTGCCAGGGCTTTGCGAAGCCTCTCAATGATCTTTCGAGGGGTTGCAGCACGGAGGACATCGTCGCGACGGTCGCGATCACGGCATTACAGTCTACTTTATAATATCATCGTTAACGGAGAGATACAATATGAAAATTTTGGTTATCAATGCCGGAAGCTCTTCTTTGAAGTATCAGCTGATCGACATGGAGACGGAGGAAGTCATCGCAAAGGGTCTTTGCGAGCGAATCGGTATCGATGGATCCAACCTTGTACATAAGGCGCACGGAGGGGAGACGAAATTCGAAGCCGCAATGCCCGATCATAAGGTCGCAATGAAGATGGTGCTCGACGCCCTGACCGACGAGAAAGTCGGCGTGCTCAAGAGCATGAGCGAGATCGGCGCGATCGGTCACAGAGTGGTCGGTTCGGGGGAATATTTCACGAAGTCCACCGTCGTTACGCCCGAAGTGCTCGAGACGCTGGAAAAGACCTACGAGTTTGCGCCCATTCACAATCCCGCAAACGTCATGGGGATCAAGGCATGCCTTGAAGCTGTTCCCGGCACGCCCAACGTCGTCGTATTCGATACGGCGTTCCATTCCACAATGCCCGACGAGGCGAAGCTTTACGCGATCGACTATCAGGACTATCTCGATTACAAGGTGAGGCGCTACGGCGCGCACGGCACGTCTCATAAGTACGTCTCTCATGAGGCGATCGCATATTGCGGCGCACAGGGCAAAGACTTTAAGCTTGTGACCTGTCACCTCGGCGGAGGCTCTTCCATTTCTGCGGTCAAGAACGGCGTATGCGTCGATACGTCCATGGGCTTTACGCCGCTCGCGGGCGTGCCGATGGGTACCCGCTCGGGAGACATTGACCCTTCCGCCGTCAAATTCCTGGCAGACAAGAAGGGATTTACCTTTGAGCAGGCGATCAACTATCTCAATAAAAAATGCGGCGTAAACGGCGTCTCCGGCATTTCCAGCGACTTCAGAGATCTGCAGGCGGCGGTGGAGGCGGGAAATTACCGCGCAAAGCTTGCCGTGGAAATGTTCGCATACAACGTCAGGAAATACATCGGCGCGTATGCCGCGGCGATGAACGGACTGGACTGCATCGTCTTTACGGCGGGCGTAGGCGAAAATTCCGCCTTCACGAGAGGTTATATCTGCAGAGGCCTCGATTATCTCGGCGTGGAATTCGACGAAGAGGAGAACAAAGTCCGCGTTCCTGGCATTCATGAGATTTCCAAACCCGGTTCGAAGGTCAAGCTTCTCGTCATCCCCACGAACGAAGAGCTCATGATCGCAAGGGAGACGCTCGCCCTCGTCTAAATTCTCAAAAAAGGTTGTTTTCATGCGGAAAAATGAGTTGACAAGCCGCATGGAATCTATTATAATGTTTAACGGTTTGAAATGATTATCGATGTCAGAAAATGCCTTGCGCAGGGAAAGTTCAACGCAGACGTTGCGTTTTCGTATCGTCCGGACGAAGGACTGATCGACATTCCGTATGTGAGCTTCAAAGAGCCGATTGCGGTGAAGGGGAGCTATCACATTCTGGAAGACGATTCGTTGGAGTTCGAAGCCGAAGTGACTTATACGCTGCAGGGGCTCTGTTCCCGCTGTCTGCGCGAGACTGAGGAGACTGTCAAAACATCCCTTCATGTGTATTTCGTCACAGAAGACAACGAAGAAGATTATCTTTTTCGTGGCGGGATGGCTGATCTGTCGGAGGCAGTCAATGACGCCGTTTTGCTGAGCATGCCTCGCTCTCTGCTTTGCAGGCAGGGTTGCGAGATGATCGCTTATCATTCCTAAAAGAAGAATACAAAAAAGAGGTGTAGAAATATGGCAGTTCCCAAGACAAAACAATCCAAGAGCAGAACGAATTCTCGTTTCAAGGCAAACTCCAAACTGACGGCTCCCACGCTCGTTGAGTGCCCTCATTGCCACGAAATGAAGTTGCCCCACGTCGTTTGCAAGGCTTGCGGCTATTATGACGGTCAGGAAGTCGTTGCACAGAAGAGCGACAAATAATGCAATCAGGAAGAACAAAAGCGGATCGGTTCGGTCCGCTTTTTTCTTTTGCCGTCCGGCTGCCCGGCGTGCCTCTTGAGGCGTGCTCTGATGTTTTGACCGCACAGCCCTTCCTGCCCGTCAAGGAAGGAGGATTGGTCTGATTTTTTGACGAAAAGAAGAAAGTGCAGAGCGCTGTCCGCCGCAAAGCGTGTTCTCCTTGAGTGAATGGCGGATTCTCTCCGCCGTTTTTATGCTTGTTCGGCTTGTCATCCGCCGTTTACGGTCTCTGCCCGCACCCGCGTCGGAGCGAAAAAACGAAAACTTGTCGGATGCGGCGAGACGATATTCATACAAACATAGTAGGGAAGTATATTTATAGTCTCTTTTGCTTGACAATGTCATGCGCGAGTGATAAAATAACAGACATGGAAAAGAAATATACCATTACTGGCATGACCTGTTCGGCTTGTTCGTCCGGGATCGAGCGGGCGATCGGGAAAAAAGAGGGCGTATCTTCCGTCAACGTATCTCTGATGGGGGAAAGCATGGACGTGACGTTTGACGAGACCGTCGTCTCCGAGGCGGAGCTCGTCAAAGAGGTATTCGATCTCGGATACGGGGCATACGAGTACGGGACCGTCCGCAAAAATGAGGCGGAACGCATCAAGGCGAGACTGATTGCCTCGATCGTCCTGCTCCTTCCGCTTTTGTATTTGTCCATGGGGCACATGATAGGCTTGCCTCTGCCTTCGTTTTTGCATCCCGAATTCTCGCCGCAGGCTTTCGCGATCGCGCAGGCGGTGCTCGCGTTTGCGATCATGGCGATCAACTTTCATTTTTTCAAAAACGGTTTTTTGGCGGTTTTGCACAAGATGCCGAATATGGATACCCTCGTCTCTCTGGGTTCGCTCGCCTCTTTCGGCTACAGCGTGTATCTGACCGTCTGCATCTTTACCGATGCGCCCGAAGCGGCACACGAACACGCCATGGGGCTGTTCTATGAGTCGGCGGGGACGATCCTGACGCTCGTCACGGTCGGGAAGTGGCTGGAGGCGCGCGCAAAGCGCCGCACGGGCAGGGAGGTCGAGAAACTGTTGCGGCTTTCCCCCGAATTCGTGACGGTGGAGAGAGGCGGCGGAGAGGAGGCGATCCGTCTCTCGCAGGTGCAGGTCGGGGACGTCGTGATCGTCAAGCAGGGAGGATACATTCCCGTCGACGGCGAGATCGTGGAGGGCGCTTCCTCGGTGGACAAGTCGGCGATCACGGGGGAGAGCCTTCCCGTCGAGGTGGGCGTGGGTGATTTTGTCACGAGCGCCTGCATGAACAAAAACGGCTATCTCAAAATACGGGCGGAGCGCGTGGGGAGCGACACCACGCTCTCCAAGATCGTGAAGATGGTGCAGAGCGCGGGGGCGTCCAAGGCGCCCATCCAGAAGTTTGCGGACTCGGTTGCGGGCGTGTTCGTTCCGCTCGTGACGCTGATCGCCATTGCGGCGTTCTGCGTCTGGGTGTTCGTGAGCGGTGATCTGGAAAAGGCGATGAATTACGGCATCAGCGTGCTCGTCATCTCCTGTCCCTGTGCGCTCGGACTTGCCACGCCCGTGGCGGTCATGGCGGCGACGGGCAAGGGCGCTTCGCTCGGCATATTGTACAAAGACGCGGAGACGCTTCAGAAGACGAGCGAGGTCAACGCCGTGCTCTTCGACAAGACGGCAACGCTGACGGAGGGGAAACCGACCGTCACCGAAATTCTTTCCTTTGAGGGCGGGCAGGACGAATGGCTTCCCGCCGTCAAAGCGATCGAATTGCGCTCCAACCATCCGCTGGCGGAGTGCATCGTCGGACATCTGGACGGCGTGCAAGAGGCGGAACTCGAATCGTTCTCTTATGTCAGCGGGCAGGGCGCGATCGGCGTCTCGGCGGGAAAGACCTATCGCCTCGGCAACAGAAAACTCTGCAAAGGAGCCGATCTCTCCAAGGCGAACAGGGCGGAGCGCGAGCTGTCTGCGGGCGGCAAGACGGTGTTGTTTTTCTGCGAGGGGCAAAAGCTCGTCGGGCTGATCGCCGTTGCGGACGTATTGAAGGAGACCTCGAAGGAGGCTGTCGCCCTGCTCAAGGCGCGGGGCGTGCGGCTCGCCATGCTGACGGGAGACAGCGAGGGCGCGGCGAAGGGGATCGCTTCGAAGGTGGGCATCGACGATTACTATGCCGAGGTCATGCCGGAAGACAAGCTCCGCGCGGTGGAAAATCTGCAGAAGTTTTCCACGGTCGCCATGGTGGGCGACGGGATCAACGACAGCCCTGCGCTCAAGCAGGCGGACGTCGGCGTCGCCATGGGCAACGGTACGGACGTCGCGATCGATTCCGCAGATATCATTTTGAGCGGTGGCGACATGCGCCTTCTGGATACGGCGATCGATCTGAGCAAAACTGCGGTCAGAAACATCAAGGAGAACCTCTTTTGGGCGTTCTTTTATAACTGCGTCGGCATTCCCGTCGCTGCGGGAGCGTTTGCCGTTTGGGGCTGGAGCCTCAATCCCATGCTCGCCTCGCTCGCGATGAGCTTGAGTTCGCTCTTTGTCGTGTGCAATGCTCTGCGGCTGACGAGATATCAAATCAAAAGGAAGGAAAAAGGTATGGAAAAATTGTTGACGGTGAAAGGAATGATGTGCATGCATTGCGTGGAGCACGTCTCGAAGGCGTTGGAAGCGGTCGATGGCGTCGCTTCCGTCGAAGTCAATTTGAAAAAGAAGACGGCGGACGTTCGGCTCTCGCGGGACGTTGCGGACGAAATCCTGCAAAAGGCGGTCGCCGACGCGGGGTATGAAGTGACATCGGTAAAGAACAAAGGTTAAAAGAAATCGACTCAATCGTAGAAAATTCGCCTCGCGCCAATGTGTTATGCTATGCGCGAGGTGTATTTTTATGAATGGAATGTTGCTGTTGGACGGGCGCACGCAGTCCGTCATCGAAGAGTCTGTGCCGGAAGAAGGGGTATTGAACGGGCTTGTGAGTTTTTTCAGCGTCTTTGCCGATCCGACGAGGATCAAGATCTTGTCCGCGCTCTCGGTGAGCGAACTCTGCGTGACCGACCTTGCGCGCGTCCTGAAAATGAACCAGACGACGATCTCGCATCAGCTCCGCTTTCTGAAGGGAAACGGCATTGTGCGCACGGAGCGGCACGGAAAAGTGATCTTTTATCGGCTTTCCAACGACGTGGTGGGGGAAGTTCTGCTGCACGGCGTTGAATTTTTAGGTTATTGACGATTATTTTGCCTTGTCCTGTTGCAAAACGGGCGCCGTTGCGTTATAATAAAAGCGTATGAGCGTCGTGCAGGAAAAACTCAAATATCTGCCGGACAGTCCGGGCGTCTATATCATGCTCGATGCGGACGGGGTGGTCATCTATGTGGGCAAAGCCCGCGTGCTGAAAAACCGCGTCAGGCAGTATTTTCATGCCTCTGCGAAGCCGGAAAAGGTCATGGCGATGGTCGCTTCGGTCGCGGATTTTTCCTACATCATCACCAAATCGGAGATCGACGCGCTCGCGCTGGAAAACAATCTCATCAAAAAGTACAAGCCGAAGTACAACATTCTCTTAAAAGACGACAAGACGTATCCTTACATCAAGGTTTACACCAAAGAGGCGTTCCCGCGCTTTGCGATCACGCGGAAGATCACCAAGGACGGGAAGTATTTCGGGCCGTTTATGGGCGGCATCAATTGCAAGGACATCCTGGAGACGCTTTCCATCGTCTACAACGTGAGGACGTGTCAGGTTTCGATCGGCGCAAAGCCGAAAAAACCCTGTCTGCATTATCACATTCACCGCTGTCCCGCGCCGTGCGCCGGGCTTATTACCGAAGCGGAATACGCAAAGTTCGTCAAGCGGGCGATGGATTTTCTGGGCGGAGAGTACGAAGAGGCGCAGAACATCCTCACGGAGAAGATGCGCCTGTTTTCCGAACGTGAGGAGTTTGAACTTGCCATGGCTTGTCGGGACAAGCTCGCCATGCTCTCCAAACTCGGCTTGCGGCGGATCACTTCGATCAACCGCGCCATCAACGCCGACGTCGTGGCTTACGCTTCCAATCATCTCTATTCCGCGGCGAACGTGCTCATCACGCGAAACGGCATCATGCAGGGCGGGAGCAACTATGCGCTCGAAGACGCATCCCTCGCGGATGCGGACGCTCTGACGGCGTTTTTGCTACAATATTATTCTCATCATGAACTTCCGCACGAGATCATCACGGAAGAGTATTGCGAAGTCGAGCTGGTGCAGTCTTTCTTTCAGGAGCGCATGGGAAAGACGGTGTCGATCACCTGCGCAAAGCAGGGGGTCAAGCGCGAACTTCTCGATATGGCAAAGCGCAACGCCGAGGATTTTTTGGCGAAATCGATCGGCAAGATACGCCACAAAGACGACATGACCAAGCGCGCCTGCGAGCGGCTGAAATCCCTTCTCGGGCTGCGCCGCTATCCCAAGCGCATGGAGTGTTACGATATTTCCAACATCAGCGGCGTGGACAAAGTGGGCTCCATGGTCGTCTTTACGGACGGCGAGGCGGACAAGTACGCCTATCGCCGCTTCAAGATCAAGACGGTCGAAGGCGCAAACGATTTCGCGTCCTTGCAGGAAGTGCTTTTGAGGCGACTCTCTAAGCTCGGCACGGAGGAGGAAGAGAGGTTTCCCAAGCCCGATCTCGTCATCATAGACGGCGGCAAAGGGCAGCTCTCTGCGGTGCGGGAGATCTTTGAGGCGCAGGGCATTGAGGACATCGATCTCATATCCCTTGCAAAGAAGGAGGAAGAAGTGTTTACGCTCTCCTCCGACGAGAGCATACGGTTGGAGCGGAACGATTATGCGCTTCGTCTGTTGCAGCGCATCCGGGACGAGGCGCATCGGTTTGCGATCACCTATTTCAGAAATCTGCACTCAAAGCGCAATCTCGAGTCGGTGCTCGGCGAGATCGAAGGGGTCGGCAAGGTCAAGCGGGTGGCGCTCATGGAGAAGTTCGGTACCATAGATAAGATCATGCATGCGAGCGTCGACGAGCTCAAGACGGTCGAGGGCATCGGGGACGATCTCGCGTCGAAAATATACGAATATTTTAAGGAAAAGATTTGAATGTATCGTTTGATCATATCCGATTTTGACGGAACGCTCCGCCGTTCGGACGGGACGGTCGGGGAAAACACTCTCGAGGCGATCCGCGCCTTTTTGCGGCGCGGCGGCGTGTTCGCCATCTGTACGGGGAGAATGACGGCGTCGATTCTGCCCATTGCGAGGGAGCTGAAGCTCCCCGGGCTTGCCGTCTCCTTTCAGGGCGGCACGATCAGCGAGATTGAGACGGGCAAGCGCATTTTCGAAGCGCCCTTTGCCCGCGAAGACGCGATCTCGATCACGCGGAAGTTGGAAGAGCTCGGACATCACGTCCACATTTATACGGAAGACGAATTTTATTGCAACGTGGACGATCCCTATCTGCATATGTACGAGGACATCGTCGGCGTGAAGGGAAAGATTGAGCCGTGCCTGCATCGATTCATCTCCGAGAGCGGGCGCAAAATACTGAAGATCATCGCGATGGTGCGGACAGAGGACAAGCTTCCCGTCTATCAGCAGTTTTGCGAGCTGTTCGGCGAAAGATTTTACGTTACTTACAGTGCGGCGAATCTCGTGGAGATCACGCCGAAAGGTCAGGACAAAGGTACCGCGCTCTGCTTTTTGGCGGACTATTACGGGATCGACCCGAAAGATTCGATCGCGCTCGGGGACAACTGGAACGACGCGCCCATGCTGGAGGCGGCAGGGCTCGGCGTGGCGGTGGAGAACGCAGCGGAAGAGCTGAAGCGCGTTGCCGATCTTGTGACTGCGTCCAACGATGAGGACGGCGTGGGACAGATCGTCAGGAAATACGGTTTGGGGGAAATACAATGAACGAAACGAACAGCGAAACTTTGATGCTCGATAAATTTGCGCGCGACATGCATTTTGATATTTTGTATGCGGGGCGCGGCACTTTGACCATTTCCAGCATGAGCGTATATCGCCCCGGACTGCAACTTGCGGGATTTTTCAACTTTTTCGATTCCGCGAGGCTCATCGTCATCGGGCTTTCGGAGTATGAATATCTCAGGAGCTTTTCGGCGACGGAGCGCAAGAACAAGCTGAGGAAGCTCTTCTCCTTCGGCGACATTCCGGGCATCATACTCTGCCGCGACCTGCCGCTCATGCCAGAACTCATCGAACAGGCGAGAAAGAACGGCTGTCCCATTTTCAGAAGTTCCAAGCCGACTACTTCGGTGGTAAACGAGCTGACGATCTATCTCAACCGCGTGCTGGCGCCTACGGTGCGTTTGCACGGCGTGCTGATGGAGGTGTTCGGCGTGGGCGTGCTTCTGACGGGACACAGCGGCGTGGGCAAGAGTGAGGTGGCGATGGAGCTGATCAAACGCGGACACCGTCTCGTTGCGGACGACAACGTCATCGTCAAAAACGTGGCGATGGAACTCATGGGCACGGCGCCCGAGAGCATCCGTTATTTCATGGAGCTGCGCGGCATCGGCATCATCAACGTCAAGAGCATGTACGGTTCCGGCTCCGTCCTGCATGAAAAGAGCGTGGATCTCGTCATTGAGATGGAAGAGTGGAAGGAGGACATGTCCTTTGACCGTTTGGGGACGACCGATCAGTACGAGGAAATTCTCGGCAAGAAGGTCTCCAAATACACCGTCCCCGTGCGACCGGGGCGCAACCTTGCGATCATCATCGAAGTCGCGGCGAGAAATTATCGCCTCAAAATGATGGGATACGACGCGACGAAGGAACTCATCGCGAGAACGATCGGAAGATGAAGAATACCCGCAGAATGCGGGTATTTTGTTGCGTTGCGGAGCGAATTGTGTTAAAATAGCGCTATGAAAGAATTGTTGGCGCCTGCGGGCGACAAAGCGACGGCGATTTGCGCCGTCAATCACGGAGCGGATGCGGTATATGTCGGATACAGCAGTTTTTCGGCGCGCGCTTCCGCGGTCAACTGCGGCGAGGAGGAGCTGGCGGAGGTCATTCGCTACGCTCATTTTTTCGGTGCGAAGGTCTATGTCGCCATGAACACGATCGTCAAGGACGGCGAACTGGATGATTTTCTGGCGGTATTTCTGAAGGTATATCGGCTTGGAGCGGACGCGATCATCATGCAGGATGTCCTTCTCGGCAAATATCTGCACGAAAAATATCCCGATGTCTGTCTGCATCTCTCCACGCAGGCGGGCGTCAACAATGCGGACGGCGCGCGATTTGCGAAGGAATGCGGATTTTCGCGCGTGATTCTCGCGCGGGAGACGCCTCTCTCTGAGATCGCGGCGATCGCCTCGATCATGGAAACGGAGGTCTTCGTTCAGGGGGCGCTCTGCACCTGTTTTTCGGGACAATGCTATTTTTCGAGCTTTGTCGGCGGCAACAGCGGAAACAGGGGGCGGTGCAAGCAGCCCTGCCGCAAAAAATATACCTATCTCGACGGCAAGAGCGAGACGGGATATGCGCTTTCGCTCGCCGACCTGTGCGTCGGCAAGAAAATTGACGAACTGATCGCGGCGGGCGTCTCTTCCTTCAAGATCGAAGGGAGAATGCGTCGCGTCGAATACGTCGCGGCGGCGGTGCGCTACTATCGCGCGCTTTTGGACGGAGGAGACGAAAAGAAGGCATTTCAGGAGCTCAGACGTTCCTACAATCGCGGGAACTATACGGTCGGGCTCGCCTTCGGACAGGATAATAATTTCATTTCTGACCGCGTACAGGGGCATATCGGAGAGAAGATAGGCGTTCTTGTGAGAGACGGCAAGGGCTGGCTGTGCAGGGGCGCGCACGGCAGAGAGGGGGACGGCTACAAAATTCTGCGCGGCGGCGAAGAGGTGTGCGGCGCGTTCTTTCAGTCGGAAACGCCCTTCGGTATACGGTTGTCCGTGAACGGGAACGCGAAGGTCGGAGACGAGGTGTATATCACGACGGACAGCTCGCTCTCCACGCTTGCGTCGCATCAGAGAAGGCGGAAGATCGCTTTCATCCTGCATTTTGCAGCAGAGGAAGTGCCGACGGCTGTCTATCGCGGGGAGCGCATCTCGGGAGACGAAATCTTGCAGGCGGCGCTCGGCAGACCGCTGAGCGAAGAGGAGGTCGCCGCATGCTTTGCAAAAACCGGGGACTATCCCTTTGAACCCGAGGCGGAAATTTGCATAGAGAACGCGTGTTTCGCGCCCAAATCGGCGCTCAACGCCTTCCGCCGCAAGGTGTATGCGGAGATCTATCGGCTGGAGACCGAAAGGTCGGTGCAGGATTACCGCCCTTCTCCTTTCCCCGGAAACGAGGCAAAAAATTCTGCGGGGACCGCCGTCATGGGCAGCGAATTTTTGTTTTCGGGAAAGACGGAACTTCTCATTTTCAAGCCGTTCGACTATGCCGACGGGAAGGAGTTTTCAGATTTCTTTGCGTTTGCTTCGGCGCATGCCGAGAGGACGGCGCTTTGGGTCCCCGCCTTTCTGACGGACGCGGACAGGGCGCTAATCGTGCGGGCTGCGGAGAAATTCGACGCGCTGTACTGCGAGGGACTGTGCGGCATTCCCCTGAGCCGCGAGCTCGGGAAAGAGATGATCGCGGGGACGGGATTCAATCTCACTAACGCCGTGCAAGTCGGGCAGTTGCAGGAGTTTGTCTGGTCCAAGGAGCTCTCCGAGCGGGAGCAGCGCGGCGGATATGCGCTCACGGCGGGAAGCCTGAAGCTGATGGATCTCATTTACTGCCCCTTCAAAAAACGCTGCGAGTCGTGCGACAGGAAGCATTTTTACAAATTAAAGGACGAGACGGGGCGGGTTTTTCTCGTTCGGAGATATCGCATGAGCTCCTGCCGCTTTGAACTTTATAACTGCGCGGAGCTCGTCGGGCTGCGCAAGGAAGGGGCGTTGTTTGATTTTTCGACGGTTGAAAATCAGGATGAAGTATGGAAGAGCCGCGCGGAGCTCAATTCGCTGAAGGCATGTTTCGCCTCATATACGGCGGGTCATTCCGTTCGGTCGGTGTTGTGACGATGGATACTGCTTTTGAAAAACTGGAATTTCCGAAAATACTGAGTGCGGCGGCAAATTACGCCGTGCTGGAGCGAGGGAAGGAGCTGACGATGGCGACGCTCCCCGCAGACAGCCTCGCGGAGGCGAACGCTTCGCTCGCCCTGACGGAGGAGTGTGCGCGGCTTCTCTTCGATTGCGGCGTGGGAAAGATCGAATATTTTCCGCCGTTTGGGGACGAGTTCGAGCGTGCGGCGAAGGGAGCTACGCTTTCCTGCGCGCAGCTCATGAATGTGGGCAGCCTGTTGCGCTCGTCCCGCATTTTGGACAGAGCCGTTTCGTCCGTCAAGGACGACGGGATCGTCTCCTTTCGTCGGCTGTTGGCGGGGCTCTACATCGATCTCGGGCTCGAGGATGACATCCGCACCAAAATCGTAAACGAATCGGAAGTGTCCGATTATGCGAGCGATAAACTCTATTCCATTCGCATGGAGATCCGCAGGCTTAACGAGCGCATCCGCGCAAAGCTCTCCGAATATCTCTCGGGGGAGAATGCCAAGTATTTGCAGGAAGGCATCATCACCATGCGCGGAGACAGATACGTTCTGCCCGTCAAGGCGGAATACAAGCGGAGCGTCCGCGGGTTTGTACACGATCGCTCGCAGAGCGGCGCGACGCTCTTCATCGAGCCGGAATATGTGCTCGAAATGAACAACGAACTCATCACGCTCACCATCGACGAGCGCGAAGAGGTGGAGCGCATTCTCGCGATGCTGTCGCGAAGGGTCGGACAGTGTGCGGCGGCGCTCTCGCGCAACATAGAGATCCTCGGAGAGGCGGACGCCTGCTTTGCGCGGGCGGAGTACGGCTATCGGTTGCGCGCGATTAAGCCCGTTCTGAACGGAAAGGGGATCGTAAAGATCAGAGAGGGGCGGCACCCCCTGATCGACGCGGGATCCGTCGTCCCCGTTTCGGTGGAACTTGGGGACAAATTTCGCTTTTTGCTCGTGTCGGGACCGAATACGGGCGGCAAGACGGTCACGCTCAAAATGGTCGGATTGTTTTGCCTGATGGCGGCTTCGGGCTTCTATGTGCCCGCAGCGGAGGGAACGACGCTCGCCGTCTTTGACCGCGTGTTCTGCGACATCGGAGACGCGCAGAGCATCGAGGAGAGCCTCTCCACCTTCTCTTCGCACATGACGAACATCATTTCGATCGTGCGTGAGGCGGGAGAGCGGTCTCTGGTGCTCATCGATGAGCTCGGCGGCGGGACCGATCCTGAAGAGGGACAGGCGCTCGCAAAGGCAGTCATCGCGCACCTGATGGACGCGGGCTGTCGCGGGATCGTGACGACCCACTATACTTCGCTGAAGGAATTCGCCTTCCGCAAAGAGGGGTTGGAAAATGCGAGCATGGCGTTCGATGCGGAATCCCTTCGCCCGCTTTACCGCATTCAGATCGGACTTCCCGGCTCGAGCAACGCGCTCTCCATTTGTCGCAGATTGGGTCTGGACGAGTCGATTTTGTCGGACGCTTACGAAAACTTATCGCAGGACGCCAAGGCGCTCACGAATATTCTGAAGAGTGCGGAGGAGAGCCGCCTTGCCGCGCAGGAATCGCTTGCCCGTACCCGCGAATTGGAAAAAGAATGGGGAGAGAAGATCTCTCTGCTCGACGACGAGCGCGAAAAACTGCGCAAGGAGAGAGAAAAGCTCTTTCTGACCGCAAAGGCGGAGGCAAAGCGCATCGTCAACGAAAAAGTCGCCGAGGCGGAAGAACTGGTCGGGGAAATGGAGAAGATTTTTGCCAAAGAAGAGCTCTCTCAGGCAGATCTGATCCGCGCCCGCACGCTGAAAAACAAAGTCGCGGCGACGTCTTATGAGCGAGAGGAGGAAGCGGTGTCTCCGCAGTACACCGCATTCGAAGGCGGGAGAGAAGGCGAAACCGTCTTTGTGCGTTCGGTCGGCAGGGAGGGAAAACTTCTCTCGGTCAACGACAAGCGGAAGGAAACGGAGGTGCAGTGCGGAGAAATGCGCCTTCGGTGTAAGTTCTCCGATCTGATGTCGATAAACGCGCCCGCCGTCAAAAAAGCGCCGAAAAAGCAGGAAAAGAAAAAGTCGGACGTGACTCTCGTCAGGAAATTTTCTGCACCGCGCGCGCCTGCTCTCGAGCTCAATGTGCTCGGCATGACGGTGTCCGAGGCAATTCCGGAGGTGGATGCGTTCATCGATCAGGCGGTCGTTTCCAACATCGAGGAGATCAAGATCATTCACGGCGTGGGGACGGGAAAGCTCAAAGCGGGCATCCACGATCATCTGCGGCATCACAAAAACGTGGAGGAATTCCGGCTCGGAAAATACGGAGAGGGAGAAACGGGCGTCACTTTTGTCAAGATAAAATAGGCATGCGCGGGGATGCTTTCGCATATATATCGGAATGAGATCGGTGTGCGGGGGTGCAACATTGCGAAGCCATGTCAAAGCGGCGTTTTTGAGCAACATTTGTCTGGCGTTGATCGCTGCGTTCGTCGGCGTGATGTGTTTTTATCAGCTCGACGTGCAGGCGACTTCCACGCAGGGCAACGTCTATCGGAGCGGAGATCCCGAGAGCGATCGGGTGTCGCTTCTCTTTAACGTCTATTGGGGTACGGACGAAGTGTACCGCATTTTGGACATTCTGGATAAATACGAAGTGAAATCCACATTCTTTGTGGGGGGATGCTGGGCGGACGACAACAACGCCTGCGTCAAAGAGATTTTGTCGCGCGGGCATGAGCTCGGAAGCCACGGCTATTTTCACAAAGATCATGAAAGCCTCAGTTATGCGGAAAACCTGGCGGAGATGCAGCATTGCCAGGATCTGATCTCTCTGATGACGGGGTACGAAATGAAGCTCTTTGCGCCGCCGTCGGGGGCGTACGGAAACGATACCTTGCAGGCGGCGGCGGACATGGGCTATAAAGTTATTTTGTGGAGCAGAGACACCGTCGATTGGAGAGACAAGGACAGCAAGCTCGTGTATGAGCGCGCCACGAGCGCAAAGGGCGGCGATTTTGTGCTGATGCATCCCATGGAGCACACCGCGGACGCGCTCGACGGCATTTTGAAATATTACCAGAAGAACGGTTTTTCGGCGGTCACCGTCTCGGAAAATTTAGGTTACGGAGGACAATAATGGCAGAAATCAAACGCTATCCGAACGGATTGAGGCTCGTCGTGAAACGCATAGACGGGCTTTTGTCCGTTTCGATGGGTATTCTGGTCGGCGCAGGCGCCGGCATTGAAACGGATGCGGAGGACGGCATTTCGCATTTCATCGAACACATGACGTTCAAGGGGACCGATCTGTATACGGAGGAGGAAATTTCCAACGAATTTGACGCCATCGGCGCGCAGCAGAATGCGTTTACGGGGAAAGATCTCACCTGTTATTACGCAAAGACGATCTCTGAACATACGGAGCGCGCCTTTTCTCTGCTTTCCGATCTCTTCTTGCACAGCGTATATCCCAAGGACGGCATGGAGCGGGAGAAAGGCGTCATTCTCGAAGAAATTGCCATGAACGAGGATACGCCTGAGGATTTCTGTCTCGATCTGCTCTCCGAAGCCTTTTATGGGCGCCGCAACTACGGCAGAAATATTTTAGGACCCGCCGAGAATGTGAAAAAATTCGATAAGCGAGACATCGAGGCGTACAGAAATGCGCTCTATTGCCCTGAAAACATCGTGCTTTCATTCGCGGGCAACATCGATATGGAGACCGCGGAACGGCTGGTTGAACGGTATTTTGTCTGCGATGCGGGGGCTTACGAAAAGAGAGTCGCGAAGGTTGCGCTTTGCGCCGACCGCGTCTGCCGCGACAAGAACATCGAACAGGTGCATATGGCGTTCGCGTTTCCCTCTTTCGAGCGTTACGATCCGCTGATGAATGCCGCGTCGGTGATGAATTCGGCGCTCGGCGGCAGCATGAGTTCGCGCCTGTTTCAGAGCGTGAGAGAGAAGCGCGGGCTCGCCTACAACGTATATTCTTATCTGAATCCCTATGAGGGGACGGGTTCGCAGATCGTTTACGCCGCAGTCAACCCCAAGAATGTGGAGCGCGCCGTCGACGCGATCTTTTCTACGGTGGAAGAGGTAAAAAAGTGCGGCATCACAAAGGAGGAGCTTGAACGGGGCAAAGCGCAGATCAAAGCTTCGAGCATTTTTGCCCAGGAGAGCACGTCTTCGCAGATGCTTTTATACGGCAAATATCTTTTGTATCGGGACGAGCTGTTTGATTTCGATGCCAAAATGCATGAGGTCGATCGCGTCACAATGGAGGACGTCGAGGCTTGTCTTTTGAAAAGTTTTGACCGTGAACGCATGGCGACCGCCGCAGTCGGCAAAATCAAGCGCGCGATCGAGTAATTATGTCAGACAAAGTATTGATTCATCACGCTTTTCCCCCTGTTTATGACAGACATAGTATTGCTTTGATCCTCGGGAGTTTTCCTTCCGTCAAGAGCAGGCGCATTTCCTTCTACTACGGGAACAGGCAGAATCGTTTCTGGAAGATGCTCTACGGCTATTTCGGAGAATCGCTGACGGAAGATGTCGAAGAGCGGAAGTCGTTTTTGTTGAAGAGAGGAGTCGCGCTCTGGGACATGGTAGAATCTTGCGAGATCGAAGGTTCCATGGACGCCGCCATACGGAATTATACATTGGTCGATCTGGAGGCCGTGTTGCGCGTTGCACCGTTGAAGGCGATTCTCCTGAACGGAAGCAAGGCTTACGAGCTGTTTCTCGAGAAGTATGCGGATTGCAAGGTGCCGTATCGGAAGCTTCCTTCGACGAGTCCCGCAAACACGAGATATGACGAGGGCGAATGGAGGAAAGCGTTGGATGGAGTATTCGGAATTTCTTGAACTGCTGCGCGCGGAGGCGGACGCTGAGTACGCCGCGTTTCAGACAAAGCTCATCAAGAGCGAAAGGTATCGTGTGATAGGCGTGCGCGTTCCTGTACTGCGAAAAATTGCAAAGAAGCTGAGCCCGTTTTTTTCAGACGTGTATTCTTTTCCGAATACATATTACGAGACTGTGTTTCTTAAACTGACGCTCGTGTCGGCTTTGCCGTACGAAGCGTTTCTTTCCTGCCTTTTTGATTGCGTCGCGCTCATCGACGATTGGGCGCTCTGCGATTGTTTTTCGGCAAAATGCATCGATCGTCACAGAGAAGAGTTTTTGCCCGTTCTTGCAGGATTGTTTGAACGGAACGAGGAATTTTCTTCCCGTTTCGTTCTGGTGACGTTGCTTTCGCATTACATGAGCGAGGCGTATCTCCCGTTGATCTTCTCGTATTTGCTTCGCGCGGACAGCGGCCGTTATTACGAGATGATGGGCGCGGCCTGGCTGCTTGCGGAGGTGCTTGTGCGACATTACGATCGAGGCGTTTTGTTTTTGCGGGAGGGAAAGCTCGTCAAAAGGTTGCAAAACAAAGCGATTCAGAAGGCTTGCGAGAGCTTTCGTCTTACAGATTCGCAGAAATGTCTCTTGAAAACGCTAAAAAAATGAAACAATGCATTGACAAACGCAGATGAAAGTGTTATGATGTGAGTAATGAAATAATATTACAACAGAATTTCTCTGTTGGGTTGGAGGAAACAATGTTTGAAAAAGTAAGAGATATGCTTGCAAATCAGCTTGGAGTTGCGGCAAGCAAAATCACTCCCCAAAGTGAGATCGTGAAAGATCTCGGCGCTGATTCTCTCGACGTTGTAGAGCTTTTGATGTCTTTGGAAGAGGAGCACGGCGTTACCATTCCCGAGGAAGACGTTGAGAACATCAAGACGGTGCAGGACATTGTAGATATGCTTGAAAAATTGCAGTAATCGCAGGCAAGACAAAGGCGTTCGCTATGGCGGACGCTTTTTTTTCGATGGAAGGGATAAGCCCGCGGCGCGTGCGGCGGAAAGGCGATAGAGCATCATGGCGAAGGAAAAGCGGACGGCAATTTTGCCGCCCGCTTTGCTGCATTTGGATTTTTTTCGCTTCGCCTCGAAGGTTTCTTCGGTTGTTCCGAACCGTCGGGCTTTTCCATTATTGCACGATGAGGTTGACCAGGCGTCCTTTGACGACGATGCATTTTTTGATCGTCTTGCCTGCCAGAGCGTCCTGTAACTCGGGAAGTGCCCTGACGTCCGCTTCGATCTCTTCATTCGTGCGGTCGGATGCGATCATGGCTTTCGTTTTGAGCTTGGAGTTGATTTGGATCGCATATTCGATCTCGTCCTTTATGAGCGCCGCTTCGTCGCAGACGGGATAGCGTTCGTTGAAGACGGAATACTTTTCGCCTAGCATCTCCCAGAATTCTTCCGCCATGTGCGGCGTGAAGGGGGCGAGGAGAAGCACGAGCGTTCTGATCGCCTGGCGCAGGAAGGCGGGATCGGCGTTCGAATTGTTGTATTTGTAGATCGCGTTGACGAATTCCATCATCCTTGCAACTGCGGTGTTGAACGAAAATTCTTCCAGATCGTGCGTGATCTGCTTGATGCTGTAGTTCAT
>CALVME010000016.1 GCA_944342055.1 uncultured Clostridia bacterium
GCCCGACACCGAGTACCGCGTTTCGGCGATCGACTCTCTCGGGAAGACGGTCTTCGAGAAGACGTATCGCACGGCTCTCGCGCCGCTTGCGGTCGAACAGCTCTGGGCAGACGCGACCATGACGACGCTTTCGATCGGACTGTCCGTCGATCGCTCGGACATCGCGCTGACGGCGCGATTGAGCGACGGGCAGACGCGCGCGTTCCCCGCCGACAACAACGTGTGGTTCGGCGGACTTGCCCCCGATACGCCCTATACGCTCGAACTCATCGATTCCGAGGGCAATGTGTACTTTGCGCAGACGTACCGTACGCGAGCTTACGAACAGAAACTCTTCCCCGAAGAGACGATTTCTTCCGATTCCATCGTTTTGAAGTTCGACGAAGCAGAGCTGACGTCCGACGATTACAGCGTTCTGCTCGACGGCGCAGCGTTCGGAAATCTCACGCCGGCGCAACCGATTTTATTGATATCAGACCTCGTGTTAGGGATGAATTACCGCGTGACCGTCGTGGACGGCGTGGGCGATACCGTGTTCGACAAGACGTATACGACGGTTTCCGCCCTGAGCTTGACGGAATTGTCGGCGGAAACCAAGATGACGACGGTTCGCCTCAGCCTTGAAGTCAGAGACATGGAAGTTCCGCTGACGGTGTCGCTCGGCTTGCAATCCTTCGCGCTGCACGAGGGGATCAACGAAATCGAATTTACGGGGCTTTCCCCGAACGCGCCCTACGCGGTCCGCGTGAAAGACGAAGAGGGGAACGAATATTTCTTCCGAACGTATCGGACGCAGGCGTATGTGCAGACGCTCTTCCCCGTCGAGTCATACATCGGCACGGATACGATCTTCCTGCAATTTGACGAGGCGGACATTCCCGAGGAGGGCTATGAAGTGTCTGTCGACGGCGTACAGGGACGTCTCCTGCCCGATAATCCCATGATCGTTCTGGATGGGCTTGATTCGCGGACGGAGCATTTCGTTTCCGTTTCGGACGGCATGGGAGATCTCTTGCTCGACGAAAGTTATACGACGGAGTTCCTCATCGCGGATCTGAGCGACTTTGTCTGCACGCCGACGTCCATCGAGTTTAATTTGTGGCTCGATATGCCGCGCGGACAGGCGAGGCTGGAGCTGAAGGACGCGGAAGGCGTCCTTCAGGAGTATCGGATGCTGTATCCCGGCGACGGCGGCGAGATCATCTTTGAGAACCTGACGCCCATGGAGGATTACACGCTGATCCTCAAGGACGATTACGGCACGATCTATTACAACGAGACCATCCGCACGACGCTTTCTCCCACGCTCGACTCGATCAGCGGCACCCAGCTGACGCTGACGTTCCCCGTCGGGCAGTTCGGAAGCGCGATCCCCGGCTCTGCCCAGTTGTATCTGGACGGTCAGGCTACGGGGAATTGGCTTCCGAGCGAGGTCGAACAAGTGACGTTGCAGAACCTGACGCCGAATACGACCTATGCGCTGTCCGTCGTCTCAGGTTCGCAGGTCTGGTGGCAGGAGAACTATACGACGCCCGCGATCACCGTCGACGGCGCAGATCTCATCGTCGGCTCTACCGAAGTTCACGCCGTCTTTACCGTGCAGAACCCGCAGAGCGAGCCGCTCAAAGTCGTGCTCGTGATGGGAGATCAGGAGATAGACTCGCTTTCGTTCGGCACGCAGACCGACTTTGTCGCCTCGTTTGAGACGATCCCGAACGGATTTTATCTCGTGCGCCTCGTGCGGGAGAGCGACGGGCTCATCCTGTGGGAGGAAGCGGCGCTGACCGATCGTTCCTACATCGAGGTCCTGGGAACCGTCTCGCTTTCAGAGACGGAGGACGGCGAGGAGCTCTGGGTGATTTCTGCCGCCCAGGCGGGAAATGCGGAGTTCCGCGTTTCGAGCGTCGGACAATATACCGCCGAGAGCGCATTGAGGGACGGAAGCGGGACGCTGACGCCTTCCGTCAGCGCAGACGGCGGCGCAACGGTGTTCTCTTACGAAGCCGCAGCGATCGGGACGGGCGCCGTCTATGAATTCCGCCTCTATCGCGAAGAGGGGGGCGAGCAGTATCTCGTCGAGCGGCTGTATTGGATGTACGGATAGATAACCAATTAAGGCAAAAAAACATGAGGAGAAAAATCATGAAAAAGGATAACAAGAAGAAGGATATCGTTTCCATTGTTTTTTGGGCGATCGGCATTTTGATCGCGGTCGTGTACTTTGTGCTCCTGATCGCGGGCAAATGGATCTTTGAGGAGGGGAACGCCTTCTACGTCGGCATCAATTTCTTTGACGACGCGGAGGATCCCAACGTCTGGCTGCGTTCGGTGAGCTATATCATCTTTTTCCTGACGCTCTCCTTTGTCGTGCGCTTTGCGCTCAAAAAGTCGACGCGCCTCTTGCGGCGCGGCAAAGCGGTCGTCGACCTTGTTTGCAGTTTCATCAAATACATCGCGGTCATCGTCCTCATCTTCGCGGTGCTCAGCGTCTGGGGCGTGAATACGACCGCCCTGCTCGCAGGCATCGGGATTTTGAGCCTGATCGTCGGACTCGGCGCGCAGCCGCTCATCGAGGACATCATTGCGGGGCTGTTCATTGTGTTTGAGAACATCTTTGACGTGGGCGACATCATCGTCGTAGACGGATTCCGCGGCACGGTCAAGGAGATCGGCATCCGCACGACGCAGATCGAGGACGCGGGCGGCGATATCAAAGTTGTCAACAACTCGGACATCCGCACCCTCGTCAACATGACGAGCCAGCTCTCCCTCGCGGTCACCGAAGTAGACGTCGAATACGGAGAATCGCTCGAGCGGGTGGAGGTGATCATCAAAGACAACCTCGACGCCATGCGCGAAAACGTACCCGACATCGTGGAGGGGCCGTACTATCTCGGCGTTTCCAAACTCGGCGCTTCGGGCGTGACGCTCCGTTTCTCCGCGCGGTGTGCGGAAGGACAGAAGTTCCAGGTCGAGCGCGACCTCAACCGCCAGCTCAAATTGCTCTTCGACAAGAACGAGATCGGCATCCCGTTCCCGCAGATCGTCGTGCACGAGCCGCCGACGTTCAAGCCCGTCTCTCTAAAGAGCGGGCGGGAGGCGCAGGAGTTTGTGGATGAACAGCGCGAGCTGACGCGGGGCATGGGCGAAGAGGAGGCGCACAGCTGAGCGCCGTTTCCCTTTTGCCGTTGCGAACAGAAAGCATCCGACGTTCCGGATGCTTTTTTTTGCGGAAAATGCCCCTTCGCCGCGCTCCGAAAAGGGCACATTTGCCTCCTGACGGGACGAGGGCAGGCAGGGTGCGGGCGCCCGCAGTCCGATTGACGGCGGGCGGCGGTTGTGGTATAATGGGGCAAAAGTGAGGAAAAGAAATGCGAAAACTGACAAAAAACGATCGTGAGACCTTTTTGCGGCTGTCCGAGGCGTTCTATGCCTCTCCTGCGGTGCTTCACCCCGTCCCGCGCGCGCACCACGAGCGCGCGTTCGAAGAGCTGATGCGCTCGGACGAATATGCGGAATGCTTTCTTCTGGAGCGGGACGGTCTGGCGGCGGGCTTCGTCCTGCTGGCAAAGACTTACTCCCGCGAGGCGGGCGGCAGGGTGCTGTGGATCGAAGAGGTCTTCGTCCTTCCCGACTATCGCTCCTGCGGGTTGGGTGGGGAGTGCTTTCGGGAGATCGAAGCGTACGCGCGGGAAAACGGCTTTGCGCGCATCCGCTTAGAGGCGGAGAGCGACAACGGGCGCGCCCTGTCCCTGTACGAGCGTCTGGGTTACGTCCCGCTCGAATATGTCCAGCGGGTCAAAGAGCTGTGAGATCGGGCGGAATGCAAGCAAAATGTTGAGATAAGCATGCATAAAAGTGTAAAAATAATTTCTGAAAAGACATAAAATGCGAGGAAATGCAGATGGACGGAAAAAGCGAAAAGCGGTTTGACCTGAAAGGCGTTTTGCGGGAGCTGACGGCGGAGGAGAAGGTCGCGCTCGTGTCGGGCACGGACTTCATGCACACCAATCCGATCCCGCGGCTCGGCGTCCCTTCCGTCTGCATGTCGGACGGGCCGCACGGGCTTCGGAAACAGGTGAAAAAGGGGGACAACGGCGTGGGGGAGAGCGAACCCGCTACGGCGTTTCCCACCGCGGCGGCGCTCGCCTGCAGCTGGGACGAGGAGAACGCGCGCAAAGTGGGAGCGGCGATCGGCGAGGAGTGCCGCCATTACGGCGTGGACGTGCTGCTCGGCCCCGGATTGAATATCAAGCGCAATCCGCTGTGCGGCAGGAACTTTGAGTACTATTCGGAGGACCCTTATCTCGCGGGCACGCTGGGCGCGGCGTTCGCAGAGGGGGTACAGAGCGCGGGGGCGGACGTCTCGCTCAAGCACTTCGCCCTCAACAACCTCGAAAATTATCGCTTTGTGGGCGACAGCGTGGCGGACGAGCGCGCCATGCGGGAGATCTATCTCAAACCCTTCGAGATCGCCGTGAAGAGGGCGAAGCCCGCGACGGTGATGTGCGCCTACAACGCGGTCAACGGCACGCCGTGTTCGGAGAATGCCTGGTTGCTTCGCGACGTGCTGCGGCGCGAATGGGGATTTGCCGGTCTGGTCATGACGGATTGGGGCGGCACGCGCGACCGCGTGAAGGGGGTGAACGCGGGCGTCGATCTCGAAATGCCCGGAGACAGCGCGTATTGCCGCAGGGCGCTCCTCGACGGCCTGCGCGAAGGAACGCTTTCGGAGGCGGCGCTCTCGGAGGCGGCGGGAAACGTATTGCGCCTCGCGCAAAGGGCGGGGAAGGAGCCCCTTCCCCTTGCGGTTTCGGAGCACGCCGCGCTCGCGGCGGACATCGCGGCGGACTGCGCGGTGCTTCTCAAAAATGAGGGAGCGCTGCCTCTCTCTCCGAAAGGGCGGTACTTCGTCGTCGGCGAGCTGTTTGAAAGAATGCGCTATCAGGGCGCGGGCAGTTCGATGATCCGCCCCACGAAGCTCGTTTCGCCCAAGGCGGCGTTCGACGCGCGCGGCGTGCGCTACGTCTATGCGCGGGGGTACCGCGCCGACGGGGAGGCGGACGAAGGTCTGCTCGCGGAGGCGGAACGGGCTGAGAACGAGACGAAGGGGAAGCTTGCGCTCGTGTTCGCGGGGCTCACCGACCTTTCGGAGAGCGAGGGCGCCGACCGCGAAGACATGCGCTTGCCGCGCTGTCAGCAGGAGCTGATCGAGCGGCTCGCGGCGGCGGGCAGACAGATCGTGCTCGTCCTCTTCGGCGGTTCGCCTATGGAGCTGCCCTTTGCGGAAAAATGCAGCGCGATCTTGCACATGTGTTTGCCGGGACAGTCGGGGGGCGAGGCGGTCGCGCGGCTGTTGTTTGGGGAAGTTTCGCCGAGCGGCAAGCTCGCCGAGACGTGGGCGGAGCGCTATGAAGACGTGCCCCATGCCGCCGATTTTTGCCGCGGAGAGGCAGAGCTTTACAAGGAGAGCGTGTTTGTCGGCTATCGCTATTTTTCGACATTCGGCAGGCGGGTGCGCTATCCGTTCGGATTCGGGCTGAGCTATACGTCCTTTGTTTACCGCGATCTGCGCCTTTTTCGCGAGGGCGGCTTCGTCGAGGCGGCCTTTTTCCTGCGCAATGCGGGGGAGTGCGACGGCGCGGAGATCGTGCAGCTGTACACGGGAAAGGAAAAGAGCGACATCTTCCGCCCCAAGCGTGAACTGCGCGCGTACAAAAAGGTCAGGCTCGCGGCGGGGGAAGAGCGGGAGGTGCGCCTGCGCTTTGCGGAGCGCGAACTCGCGTCGTACGACGCGGCGCGGGGCGAATGGGTCGTCGAAGGCGGAGATTATACCGTCGGGATCGCCGCCTCTTCGGAAGACGTCCGCCTGTCGGGCAGCATTTCCGTCGCGGGGGGAACGCTGACAAAGCCGAGCGAAGAGGCGCTTGCGGCGTATCGGAAGGACGCGGCGCACGTCTCGGACGAAGTCTTTGTTTCCCTTCTCTCCGCGCCGCTCCCCGCGCCGAGGCCTGCCCGCCCGATCACGATGGACACGCGCTTTTGCGACTATAAGGTTACGCTTCTCGGAAGGGCTCTTTGCGGCCTGGTGAACGCCGTCTTGCGCGGAAGACTCAAAAGGACGCAGAAAATGCCGGAAGGGGCGGAGCGGGAAAATGCGATCAAGGGCGCGCTCTTTCTCAAAAGGCTGTTCGATACGGGTTGCATGCGAAACTGCACGCTGTCGGCGGGCAAGCTCCTGCCCTATCACGTAGCGGAGGCGGCGGTGCATTTTGTGAACGGCAGGATTTTGCGGGCGATCGCGCGGCTGTGCCGCCCGTACCGCGCCCCGCGCCTGCCGAAAGATGTGCAAAAAAGAGAAAGCCCTCGCAATGATTTTATAAATTCTCTCAAAATGACCGCCCCGCGCCGTTGACAAGGGGCGGTCGCTTTCGTATAATAAGAAGGCGAAAAAGCAAGGCAAAAAACTTCGCCTTGCGGAGAGAGGATATGTTATGGAAGTATATGAAGTGCTGTTGCCGCTCGCCTGCATTCTGGCGATGACGACATTTTTCGGCATCATGGCAAAGAAGATCGGCTTGCCCTCCGTCATCGGCATGTTGCTGACGGGCATCCTCATCAGCCTGCTGCGCTATGTCCCCGGCGTAGAGGCAGGTACGCCCGTCTACGACGCCTTCTTTTCGGAGGCGATGAAGGAGCGCTATGAACTGCTCGCAAAGATCGGTGTCGTGCTCATCATGTTTTCGGCGGGGCTCGGCACAGACCTGAAAAAGATCAAAGCGACGGGCGGCGCGGCGATGGTCATCACCACGCTCGGCGTCATCTTCCCGATGGGGCTCGGGTTTCTCGTCGCCTTCTTGTTCGACTATTTCACTCCTATCGCGCTCATCGACGGCACCGCGGGCGCAGTCGGGGAAGTCAATTTGCTGAGCGATCTGTTTTACGGTGCGATTCTGACGGCGACTTCCGTGAGCATCACGGTCGCGACGCTCAAAGAGCTGGGGAGGCTGAACTCCAACGTCGGCACGGCGATCGTCGCGGCGGCGGTCATCGACGACATCATCGGCATCGTCATTCTCTCCGTCCTGACCGGTCTCAACGCGTCGGAGGGGAGCGGAGAGGTCAATTTCTTCACGAATCCCGCCCCCTGGATGGTCATCGTCAAGATCTTGCTCTTCTTCCTGTTCGCGGTCGGCGTGGGGCTTGTCGCGCGCAAGTTCTTCCGCTGGTTTGAAAAGCGCTTCGACGGCAGACTGCGCGTCGCCATTCTCGCCATCGCGTTCGGCTTTTTCTATGCGTACGTCGCCGAGAAGGTGTTCGGCGTCGCGGAGATCACGGGCGCCTATCTCGCGGGCATCATGCTCTGCGGCATGCGCGATTCAGGCTACGAGGGCTATAAGGCGGACACGCTGAGCCTACTCATCTTCACCCCGATCTTCTTCGCCAACATCGGCATTCAATACTTTGATTTCAGCTCGTTCGGCGGCATCTGGCTCGCCTTCGGTCTCGCCTATGTCGCGGCGGCGGTGCTCGGCAAGTTCATCGGTTGCGGCGCCGGCGGCTTGCTCTGCAAGTTCAGCGTCCGCGATTCCGCGCAGATCGGCGCGGGCATGATGGTGCGCGCTGAGGTCGTTCTCGTGTGCGCCAAGACGGGATTGGACAGCGGACTTGTCAGCCAGTCGGTCATGACTTACATATGCGTGATCATCATCTTCACGTCCTTCCTCGTGCCCGTATTGCTTAAGGTGCTCATGCCCAAAGAGCCGTCGTTTACGGATGCGGCGCAGTGAGCGAGGAAATTTTTGAAAAACGATCAAAACGGCGGAGAACTGTGTGTTCTCCGCCGTATTTTTTGCATTTTTTGCCCGATCAATGGCAGCCGTGACCGCATCCGCGCGAGCCGCAGCCGCCCTCTTTGCCCGCGTGCGAGCCGCAGTTGCCCTCGCCGTGTTCGTGTTCGTGGTGCGAACAGCGCACGTCGGGATCGTAGGAAAGAGCCCCCGCGAGCAGGCTTTCCACTGCCTTGTCCGCGTCTCCGCTCACGCCGCCGTAAACGCGGATGCCCGCCTCCGCGAGCGCGACCTGCGCGCCGCCGCCGATGCCGCCGCAGATGAGTACTTCCACGCCGCGCTCCGCCAAAAATCCCGCGAGCGCGCCGTGTCCGCTGCCGCAGGTGTCCGCGACCTGAGACGCGACGATTTTGTTGTCCCGCACGTCGTAAATTTTGAACTGTTCGGTGTGTCCGAAGTGCTGAAAGATGGTTCCGTTCTCGTAAGTGACTGCAATTTTCATGATATCGTCTCCTTGTGGTTTCTGCTGGCAGCGCAGCATCATTTTTGCGCCGCAGCGACAAGCCGAATTGCCTTCGCAGAGTCGGTATTCCCCGCCTTCCACGCGGATGCGCAGCCCGTCGGTCAGCGCGATCGCGACTTTCTTGCGCGCCGAAGCGCAGATCTGCTGAACGGTGGTGCGCGCCACGCCCATCGCGGCGGCGCACTCTTCCTGAGAAAACGCTTCCTTGTCGATGAGCCGCAGGGTTTCAAATTCCTCTACCGTCAGGACCACCGTCTCGCCCGAATCCCGTTCAGGAAAGAAACAGCGGTTTTTCGGCAGGCGGCACACCCGTCGGCATTTCTTCGGTCTGGGCATCTCGTTCCTCCTCCGCTTGTTTTCGACATATGTCATAAACAGGATACCGCTTTTTGCGGTGCTTGTCAAGCGTTCCCGCCCTTTTTCTTTCGGCGCGGACTTGTTTTTGTAACAAAATGCCTTCGGCGGCGCCGAAGGCGAAAGATTCAGGACAAGACGCCGAACAGCGAGGGGTCGGCTTTGAGTTCTTCTTCGACGAGTCTGGCGGTGAATTGCCAGCATTCCTCCTCGGTCGGAGGGCGGAACAGGTGCTTCAGCCGAAAGGCGCGCGCCGCGACAGGGTGGCGCAGGGCGAGGTTGGGGAAGCGGAATTCGCCGTTGCGGCAGACGACGACATTGACGGAGGGATCCCCCGCAGCCGTGCGGAATTCGATGTAATTCGCCCCGCGCGCGAAACGGTATTTGAAGACGCAGGCGGCGTCCGACTGCTTTTCATACGATTCGGAATAGGTGAGCCCCGCGTCGAGCAGGAAGGGGAAACGGCTCTCTTTTTCGTTCATCTCTCTTCTCCTTGTTCTCTTAGGACGAGTTCTTCGACCGCATAGGCGACGCCGTCCTCCTCGTTGCTCTTCGTGATGAATTTGGCGTGGGGTTTGACTTCGGGGTAGGCGTTTGCCATGGCGACGGGCATGCCGACGGCGTCGAGCATGGAAATGTCGTTGTAGCCGTCCCCGCAAGCCATGATCTCCTCTTTCCGATAGCCGCAATGTGCGGCGAGGCGGGCGAGCGACGCCGCCTTGTCGATGCCGCAGGGCGTGACTTCGAGGAAGAAGGGCTGAGAAAAATAGACGGAAATTTTCCCCGCGCCGACGGCGGAGAGGTGTTTTTGCACGGGCAGGAGGGCGTCGTGTTCCCCCACGATGAGAAATTTCACGACGGAGGAGGGAAGCGCCTCTTTGAGGTTCTGAACGGTGTGGATGGGCGCGGAGAGACAGCGCGCCTCCTCCCTGACCTGATCGGTCACACGCTCGGTCAGGATCTCCCGCTCCGAATAAGTGAGCACTTCCACTTCGGGGAAGCGCTGTTTGCAGGCGAGGATCTCGTCGAAAAAGGCGGGATCGACGTGCGTCTCCGAGATGACGGCGTTCTGCCTGCAGTCGATGATCCTGCCGCCGTTGAAGGCGAGTATGTATCCGCTGTGCCCGTAAAGTCCGAGTTCCCTTGCGAGCGGGGCGATGCCGAGCTCGGGGCGCCCGGAGGCGAGCACGATCTCCACGCCGCGCTCCATGGCGGCGAACAAGATCTCTTTTGTGTGCGGGGTGACCCGCTTGTGGTTGTCGGTCAAAGTTCCGTCCAGATCGAGGGCGAGCATTTTGTATCGCATAGGCACAGTATAGCGCATTTTTTTGCGGCTGTCAATCGCGCGGAGGGCAGAAGCTCTGCCGCAGCGGATTTTTCGGGAGGGCTGCACCGCCTTCCTCGGCGGAACAGATCAGAGTCGCGTTTCGCCCTTTCTCGGCGGGACGCGCCCGATCTGTCGCTTCCGGTATGCGTTGCGCGCATGACAGAGGATAAAAAATCAGTATTTGCCTTTTTTGCCGTTTGATGGTATAATGAGATCACAGCGAGCCTTGCCTCGCGTTCGGATTTGAGAAGAAGGAGAAAGGGTATGGGAAAGAAAGTGTTGCTCCTCTCGGCGAGCCCGAGAAAGAACGGCAATTCCTCCGCGCTGGCGGATGCGTTTTTGCGCGGCGCGGCGGAAGCGGGGAACGAGACGGAGAAGATCGAGCTGAGCGGCAAGCAGATCGGGTTCTGCCGCGGCTGCCTCGCCTGCCACGACACGTCGCGCTGTGTGATCCGCGACGACGCGGACGAGATCGCGCAGAAGATGCGCCGCGCGGACGTGATCGCGTTTGCGACGCCCGTGTACTATTATTGCGTGAGCGGACAGCTCAAGACGATGCTCGACCGCGCCAACCCGCTGTACGGCTCCGATTATGCGTTCCGCTCCGTCTATCTGCTGTTGACGGCGGCGGACGACGCGCCCTCCGCCGCGGACGGGAGCGTCAAGGCGGTGCAGGGCTGGGTGGACTGCTTCGAGCGCGCGTCGCTCTGCGGGTGCGTCTTTGCGGGCGGCGTGGAAGGCGTCGGCGACATTGCGGGGCATTCGGCGCTCGCCGAGGCATATGCGCTCGGCAAGGGCGTATGAGGACGGAGGAGAGAGCATGCGAGAGATCAAAGCGGTCATTTTCGATCTGTACGGCACGCTGATTTCCGTTCACACGGACGAGGACAGCCTCGCGCGGCTGTGGAAGCCGCTCAGCTTTTTTTATGCGTTTCACGGCGCGCGCTATGCGCCCAAGGAATTGCGGGCGGCGTACCGCTCTGCGGTGGCAGAAGAGGAGGCGCGGCTCTCGGCGGGGGGCAAGCTCGCGGAGATCTGCATTGAAACCGTCTTTGCCCGCCTATATCGGGACAGGGGGGCGGAGCCGACGGAAACGCTCGTGCGGGACACGGCGAGCATGTTCCGCGCCTGTTCCATGTGCCGCATCGAGCCTTATCCCGGGGCGCGGGAACTGTTGAAGGAACTGCGCGCGGCGGGGAAGCGGGTCTGCCTGCTCTCTAACGCCCAGCGCGCGTTCACGCAGGCGGAAATAGAGATGTTCGGGCTCGACGAATGCTTCGACGAGCTGTTGCTCTCCTCGGATTGGGAAGTCAAGAAGCCCGATCACGCCTATTTTGCCTGCCTGCTCTCCCGCCTGCCGTTTTCCGCGGACGAGATTATCATGGTGGGCAACAGCGCGCACGACGACATCCGCCCCGCGCGCGAGCTCGGCTTGCACGCCTGCTTTCTGAACACGGACGGCGACCCGTCCCGCCCCGATTGCGACCTCGTCTGCGACGGCGCCGACTATGCCGCGCTGAAGAAGTGGTTGCTCGGCTGAGATAAAAACGAAATCAGAGTTCTCTCAAGGAGGAAAAGACATGAACGATTTTATTTTTCACAATCCCGATAAAGTGTATTTCGGCAAAAACCTGATCGGCAATCTCCCGCGCGAACTGAAGAAGTTCGGCGACAAGGTGCTGCTCGTTTACGGCGGCGGCTCGATCAGGCGCAACGGCATTTACGATACCGTGACTTCGCTGCTGAAGGAGGGCGGGTTCTCCGTCTTCGAACTGAGCGGCGTAGAGCCCAATCCCCGCCACGCGACGGCAAATAAGGGTGCGGCGATCTGCAGGCGCGAGGGGATCGACGTCATCCTCGCGGTGGGCGGCGGTTCGACCATCGACTGCGCGAAGGGCGTGGCGGCGACCGTCGTCTCGGACACGGACGACGTGTGGGATCTCGTCAAGGCGGGAGAGGAGATCGAGCGCGCCTTGCCCATCGTGGCGGTGCTCACGAATGCGGCGACGGGTTCGGAGATGGACGGTTGGGCGGTCATCTCGAACATGGACACCAACGAGAAACTCGCGCTCGGCGGCAGCGGGCTCATTCCCCGCGTCGCGTTCGAAAATCCCGAATATTGCTACAGCCTGCCCGCTTACCAGACGGCTTGCGGCGCGTTCGACATTTTCAATCACGTCCTCGACAATTATTATCTCGCGGGCGACGCGACGTTCGACATGATCCTCGAATTTCAGGAAGCCGTCATGCGCACGGTCGTAAAGTATGCGCCGATCGCCATGCGCGAGCCGAAAAATTACGAGGCGCGCGCCAACTTAATGTGGGCGTCGTCCATGGCGCTCAATACGGTGCTCGACGCGGGCACGGTACACGGATGCGCCTGCCACGCGATGGAGCACGAGCTCTCCGCCTATTACGACATCACGCACGGCCACGGGCTCGCCATTCTCGCGCCCCGCTGGCTCAGATATGTCTTGAACGAGACGACCGCCCCCGCGATCGCGCGGTTCGGCGTCAAGGTGTTCGGCACGGATGCTTCGCTCCCGCCCATGGACGGCGCGCTGGCGGCGATCGCCGCGCTTGAGACGTTCGGCTTTGAGACGCTCGGGCTGAAGGGAACGCTCACGGAGCTCGGCATCGACGATACGCATTTCAAGGCGATGGCGGAGCATGCGTGCGGCGGTTCCGTGATCACGGGTCCGAAAGCGCTCGCTCCCGCGGACGTCGAAGCGATCTACAAAATGTGCCTCTGACGCTCGGGGCAAGGCGCATGCGCGGATTTGCGGAACATGCAGGGCGAGCGGCGTATGCCCTCATGCGGGAGAAAAAGTGTAAAATGACACTATAAAATCGCAGAAAAAGAGATAAAACGGGGGAGCATGCCCAAAAATGCAGTTGAAGCAGAGGAAGGGGGCGGCGCGCAATGCGCCGCCTTCGGTAGTTTTGAGCGATTAGACATTCCTGAACGAACGGGGCGATGTTTGCCGCCTTCGGAAGAGAAAGTGGGCGCCCCGCCGTGTCGGCGGGGCGCCCCTCCCTTTCTTGCAAGCCGCCTTTTTGGAGCGGGAATGCTTTCGGCGTCGCGGGAATCGCGCTGACAGAGGCGGAACAACCGCTCCGAGCTCCCGAATCGGACAGAAAACCGTTTTGATCGTCGGGAATCGTGCGCTTCGCCGCAAAATCGTTCACAGCAATTCCCCGAAGCGCTTCACATACAGACATTTCGCGAGCGTGACGAGCGCCATGTATGCTGCGACGGCGGCGGCGAGGAAGACGAAATACCGTGCGGGCGGCGCGCTGAGCCCTATGACTTCGCCAAGCGGCGTAAACGGTATGATCGTCAGTACAGCGCTCCCCGCCGAAGTGAGCGCCGTGACCTGCAGGGACGCGTGGCTCTTTACGAAGGGGAGCGACGGCGTGCGTATGAAGTGGATGACGAGCGTCTGCGTCCACATGGATTCTATGAACCAGCCCGCGCGGAAGACGGCGACGAAGGTTTCCCGCAGTTCTTCGCCGAGCGCGGCATAACTGCCGCCGCACGCCGCGGGACAGATGATAAAGTACAGCGCGGCAAAAGTTGCGATGTCGAGCAGCGAACTGATCGGCCCGAAGCAGAGCATGAAGCGGGTGATGGATTTGATCTCCCACTTTCTGGGGACCATGAGATTAGCTTCGTCCACGTTGTCCCACGGGATGGCGGAGCAGGACACGTCGTAGATGAGATTGAGCAGCACGAGCTGTATTGCCGCCATGGGAAGGAAGGGGAGAAACGCGCCCGCCGCGAGCACGGACAGCATATTGCCGAAGTTGGACGCCACGGTCATCTTGATATATTTTATCATGTTGGCGTAAGTCTTTCTGCCTTCGATGATGCCGTCTTCGAGCACGGTAAGCTCTTTTTCGAGCAGGATGATGTCTGCCGCTTCCTTTGCGATGTCGACAGCGGTATCCACCGATATGCCGACGTCTGCCTGGACCATCGCCGAGGCGTCGTTGATGCCGTCGCCCATATATCCGACCGTGTGCCCCGCGCCGCGCAATGCGTCGACGACGCGGGATTTTTGCGCGGGCGAAAGTTTGGCGAATACCGAGATCCTCTCCGCAAGCACGGCGAGGGAAGCGTCGTCCAACTCATCGATTTGCGACCCGAGCACGATCTCGTCGGCGCAGAGCCCTACCTGCCTGCATATGGCGGCGGTGACTTTTTCGCTGTCGCCCGTGAGCACCTTTACTTTGACGCCGCGCTTTTTCAGTTCGGCGATCGCCTTCGCCGCAGTCGGTTTGGGGGGATCAAGGAATGCGAGATAACCCATGAGCACCATGGATTTTTCGTCCGTAACCGAGAAGGAGCCTGCCGCACCGTGCACTTTTTTCTGAGCGAGAGCGATGACGCGCATTCCTTCGCCGTTGAGCTCGTTCGCCTTGGAAAGTATGAAACTGCGGAGCTCGTCCGTCATTCTCTCGACTTTGCCGCCGTATTCCGCAAAGTCGCAGCATTCGAGCATTTCTTCCACCGCGCCCTTGGTGATGAGCTGCGTCTTGCCTGTTCTGTCGGAGATGATGACGCTCATCCTGCGGCGGGAAAAGTCGAAGGGAATCTCGTCCGTCTTGATGTAATTTTTCTCCATTCCTTCGCCGAACACTTCGACAAAACGCTCTATGATGGCGACGTCGATGAGATTTTTGAGCCCTGTCTGGAAATAGCTGTTCAGCCACGCATGGCGGAGCACTCTGTCGTCTTCCTCGCCGTGGATGTTCATGTGCCTCTCGAGCACCACTTTGTCCTGCGTGAGCGTTCCGGTCTTGTCCGTGCACAGGATGTCGATCGCGCCGAGGTTCTGTATCGCGTGCATGCGCTTGACGATGACTTTTTTGCGGCTCATCGCGACCGAGCCTTTCGCCATTGCGGAGGTGACGATCATGGGCAGCATTTCGGGGGTGAGCCCTACCGCCACGGACACGGCGAACAGCAGCGCTTCCGCCCAGTTTCCCTTGGTGAAGCCGTTTAAGAGCAGCACGATCGGCACCATTATCAGCATGAATTTTATGAGCAGCCACGATACCCTGCTCATGCCCTTTTCGAATTCCGTCTTGGGCGGCTTTACGGCAAGTGTCTTTGCGATGCTGCCGAACATGGTGCCTCCGCCGGCGGCGAGCACGATGCCCGCGCCGCTGCCGCTTACGACGTTGCTGCCCATGAAGGCGAGATTGTCGCATTCGGTGAGGGAGCGGCTGTTCTCTGCGACGAGGGGGGTCTTTTCGACGGGCGCGCTTTCGCCCGTAAGGGCGGATTGACTGACAAACAGATCTTTTGCCGCAATGATCCTGATGTCGGCGGGAAGCATATCTCCCGCAGACAGGCGCACGATGTCGCCGACGACGACTTCGGAGAGGGGGATTTCGCGCACGCCTCCCTCCCTTTCGACGGTGGCTGTCGTGCTTACCATTCCCGCGAGCTTGCGCACCGCGCTGTCAGAACGGCTGTCCTCTATGAAGCGCAGCGTTCCGGAAATGAGGAGCATTGCCGCTATGATGATCACCGTTGCGGGGTTTTTATCTTTCGCGGCGGCAAATATTACGTCCGTGCACAGCGATACCGCCGCCAATACGAACAGGATCGCCGAAAACGGATTGACGAACGCCTCTGCCAGCCTTCTGAGCGCCGACTTTCTGTCGGCGGCGCGTATGACGTTTGCGCCGTAGCGTTCGCGCATCTTTTCGACCGTTTCTTCGTTCAGACCGCCCCTGTCGCAGCCGAGCAGCCTGAACGTCATTTCTGCGGGGTGCGCGGCGGAGTACCGCATTCTCTCCGCAGTCTCTTTTCCGAGGGCGTTGCGCAGTGCCTTCGCGCTGATCCTGCGCCCTGCGCTGCCCCGCAGTTCTCTGAGTTTCCATTTCATTGCACCATACCTCCTTTCAGATTGCATCAAAGGAAGCACGTCATAACGTTCTGCGCAATGCGAATGCCCGGCAACAACGGGACGCGATTGCGCGCGAGATCAACTATATATGACGTACTTCGGTAACTGTCGTTGCCTGCATTCATCGAATTTACCTCCTCGTTTATTTTTTTATCGACACAGAAAAGCGGCGCCGTTGAACCGAAAACGACGCCGCTTTTTACAGCCAAAGAGAGCCGTGCGCGATGCCTTACGGCGCGCCAAGCCGAGAGCTGCGCAGAGAGATGCGCCCGTATTCGGTTTCAGATGCGTTTTTCATGCGATAATGACTGTCCATATCAAAAAAATATCCCCGTTCGCCAACGGTCGGCGAACGGGGACAGAGATTGCGTTTGCATTTGATTGATCCGTCCGAGTTTTAACTTTGAAGGGCGATGTAACCGTGTTATGCTGCACCTTGTACCGATGCAGCCTGTTCACACCAGCGAACGAAGTCTCCTTCGTTTTGCGGCAACAGTCCGTATCCCTGCAATAGCCTCACCTACCGTTTTCACCTGCATTATAAACCAAGCTCTCCGCGTTTGTCAAGCCCTGCGGCAGAAAATTTTGTTTTCATCCTGTATGATTACAATAGATGTGAGACAAAAAGAATAAAAAAAGAGTAACAAGCCAAGAAGTTTGTGATATCGTTTCATCACCACAAAAAAACCAATCAAACGAGGCTGTTACTCCATGAAAACTATATCACAAATCGCCCGCTTTCGTCAATCAGTTGTG